>NZ_JBBNAM010000062.1:0-30941 GCF_037994425.1 Phyllobacterium sp. | reverse complement strand
TGATCGCGGTCGCCGCCTTGAATGCGGCCATGCCGTTGAGGTCGGAGCCGGTCGAAGCGGCGGTGGCGCTGGTGTTCGGCACCTTTCCCGTCGCGGTCGAGGAAATGCGCACCATGTCGAGATCGACCTGGAACACTTCGGCAACCACCTGGGCAACCTTGACGAACAGCCCCTGGCCCATTTCGGTGCCGCCATGGTTGAGGAAGATCGACCCATCCAGATAGACGTGGACAAGCGCCCCGGCCTGATTGAGCGATGTCAGATTGAATGAAATGCCGAACTTGACCGGCATCATGGCGAGGCCGCGCCGGATGACGGGATCGGTGGCGTTGTGTGTATCGATTTCTTCGCGCCGGCGGTTCCATTCGGCAGAGGCGAGTACGGCTTCCGTAACCTCGACCAGCCGGTTGTCCTCAACCCTCTGGCCATACGGCGTCATGTCACCGGTATCATCACCGTAGTAATTGATGGCGCGGACATTGTTTGGCTCGAGCTTCAACTCGCGCGCGATGGTATCGATAATGCACTCGATCGTGATGATTCCCTGCGGCCCGCCAAAACCGCGAAACGCAGTGTTCGACACCGTGTTCGTCTTGCACCCATGGCCGACGAAGCGGGCATGGGGAATGAAATAGGAATTATCAGAGTGGGTGAGCGTGCGCGTAATGACCGGCCCGGTCAGGTCGGGCAGGTTACCGGCCCGTGCGAGATATTCGATATCGAGGCCAACGATGCGGCCCCTATGGTCGACGCCAGCCCTCCAGTTGACGACGTAATCATGCCGCTTGCCGGTGGCGATCATGTCGTCGCGGCGTTTGAGGCGCATCTTGCAAGGCTTGCCGGTCTGCGCGGCGATCAGCGCGGCAGCGCAGGCGATGATCGTCGGCTGGCTCTCCTTGCCACCAAACCCCCCGCCCATTCGCCGCACCTGGCATTCGACCGCATTGGCATGAACGCCAAGGACGAGTGCCACATGGTGCTGAACCTCGGTTGGATGTTGGGTCGAAGAATGAACGAGCATTTCGCCGTTCTCGCCAGGAATGGCATAGGCGATATGGGTTTCGAGATAGAAATGGTCCTGTCCGCCCATGTGTAGCTTGCCCGACACAATCCTCGGGGCGCCGGAGAGGGCCTTGGCCACATCGCCCTCGACGACCTCCTGCACGGGCAGGACATAGCTCTGCTTCCTGTGCGCCTCCTCGACGTCAAGGACGGGGTCCAGGGCTTCGATAGTCAGCTTGACGCGCTTGGCGGCACGGTAGGCCGTCTCGAAATCAGACGCGGCGACCGCGGCAACCACCCGTCCCTCATAATCGACGATGTTTTCGGCAAAGAGCGTCTCGCCATGGAGAATGGGGCCGACCTCGTTGTGGCCGGGTATATCCTTGGCTGACCATATGCCAACGACGCCCGGCATCGCCAGCGCTTCCGCCGCATCGAGGCCAACAAGCTTTCCGTGAGCCACCGGCGAAAGGACGAAAGCCGCATGCAGCGTTCCCGGCAGTTCAGGCATATCGTCGATGTACGCCGCCTCGCCTGCGACATGCCGCGCAGCAGAATCATGGGCGATGCCCTTGCCCACGATACTACGATGAACGATCTTGGCATCGATATTCATAGGGCCATGACCTCCACGGTCTCGCCTGCCACATCGCGCCAGAAGCGCTCGGCAAGGTTTGCGGCGACCTGCAGCCGGTAATCGGCGCTGCCGCGCCAATCGGTGAGTGGCTTGAACTCCGTGCCAATGGCTGCAGCGCAGGCCGCCATGGCCCTCCGATCGAAACTGCTTCCGACGAGCGCACCTTCAGCCTGCAGCGAGCGCCGCGGCGTGGCCGACATTCCGCCGAAGGCGATGCGGGCGCTGCGAACCTGGCCTTCCTCGCGTACAATCGAAAATGCAGCACAGACCGTCGAGATATCCTGATCATAGCGCTTCGATATCTTGTAGACGCGAAAATCCTGACCTTCCCTCGACTTGGGGATCGATACGGATGCTATCACCTCGTCGGGGCGAAGCTCCGTCTTGCGATAATCAAGAAAGAAGTCCTCGAGGGGCAGGAACCTATGACCACTCAACGATGCAAGTTCAATTTCGGCGCCAAGCGCAATCAGCGCCGGCGGTCCATCGCCAATCGGGCTCGCTGTTCCGATATTGCCCCCGATTGTTCCCATTGAACGGATTTGGGTCGAGCCGAAACGCCGGATGAGCGTTGCGAATGATGGATAGATCGGCGCTACCCTGTCAAGCACTTCCTCCCACGTCACCGCTGCGCCAAAACTCAGATGATTGTCGGTCTCGCGGATCGCCCGCAATTCGTTGACACGGGCGAGCGAGATCACCTCGTCCCAATCGGCGTGATAGTCGGCCAAGGCCACGCCGAGATCGGTTCCGCCGCCAAGCAACAGCGCCCGGGGCCTGTCCTTCCGCAGTTGCAGAAGTTCATTGAGCGTTGCCGGCTGTTCAAACGTTGCGCCGGCGACCGAAACCGATCGACGCGGCTCAATTTTTGCAAAGGCCGCCACGGCCGGCCCGTTGATGCTAGCCCCGCCTGCACCGATGACCTTGCGCGCCGCTTCGACGATGGGCCGGTAACCGGTGCACCGGCAAAGGTTCCCGGCGAGCGCATCGTGGATCTCCTGGTCGCCTGCCACTGCGTTGCCCGCGGCAAGACCAGCGATCGAGATAACGATGCCGGGCGTGCAGAAGCCGCATTGCGACGAACCGTTCTCCGCCAAGGCCTCCTGGACGGGATGCAGTTGTTCGCCCTTCAAGCCTTCGACAGTCACCAGCGCCCGGCCATCGATCTGCCCCATGGCAAGAATGCAGCTATTGGCAGCGTGATAATGGATGCTGCGCCCAGGATCTGGCTCCTCTGCTGAAGGATCGCCGACGAGCACCGAACAGGCCCCGCAATCGCCTTCCGCACAACCTTCCTTGGTGCCGGTCAAACGCGCCGGACCGCGCAACCAGTCCAGTACCGTCATATCAGGTCGAACTGCTGCTTCCTGCAGTTGACCATTGAGAAAAAACCGCATCGTCGTAGCCATATGAGCAGCTTCGACCGGCCGGACGCGGGCGTCAAGGGGCCACGTCACGCGCTCTGGGCAGTTCAGATGGAGTCGATCCTGTACAGGCAATCGGCAAAGAAGAATTCTTCGAGATTATTGCCCTCGCCGCCTCGGTCAACGACCAGAAAATCCGATTCGGCCTCAAGGGAGATCAGCGGATGGTGCCAGGCATTGCGCGCATAGTTGACGCCCTGATTCCCCTTGCACAGGAAGGCGACGGGCGTTCCCGGACGACCGCCTTCATCTACGGCGACGACCGCAAGGTATGGCCGGTCCTGGAGCGGCATGAAGGCCTGGCTGCCGAGCGGATGGCGTTCGAGCATCTTGATGTCGATGGGCGGCGCGAAACTCTGACCGCGAAAAATGTTGACCAGCACACGAGCACCTTCGCCTGTCACATCGATGTTCGCAAGGTCGTGAAAGCGCTGGGTCGTGCCGCCGTTGATGGGGCGCATCTGCGCGCCGATAGCTTGTATCACATCGCCGTAAGGTGCGAAGGCAGCCCGCGTGAGCGGAACGACGCCAAGGCTGGCGATCTCCATCCTATTGCCCATCCGATGCAGGACGGTGGTGTTCATGCCAATGATTGGCAATGTCAATGCGCCGGGCGATCCAGGCTCCTTCCTGGTGCTGCACGTCGTCGAGAAAACGCTCCAAGGCCGCCGCCCGTCCGGGCCGCCCCACCAGCCGGCAATGCAAACCCACCGACATCATTTTCGGAGCGCCATCCCTGCCCTCGGCATAGAGCGTGTCAAACGTATCCTTGAGATAGGTGTAAAACTGATCGCCAGAATTGAAGCCTTGCGGCGTGGCAAATCGCATGTCGTTGGCATCGAGTGTATAAGGCACGATCAGATGCGGCCCGTTCGGACCCTTCACCCAATAAGGCAGTTCGTCGGCGTAGCTGTCGGCGGAGTAAACGAAGCCGCCCTCCTCCATGACGATCTTGAGCGTATTGTCCGAGGGCTTGCCCTGGTAGATGCCGAGCGGACGCGAGCCAGTAATTTCCGTATGAAGGCGCACCGCTTCAAGAATGTGCTGCCGTTCGATCTCTTCCGGAAAGTCCTTGTACTCCAGCCAACGAAGGCCATGACTGGCGATTTCCCAATCTGCCTCCTTCATTGCAGCGACGGCCTCCGGATTGCGCGCCATGGCAAGCGTGACCCCGTAGACCGTGACGGGCATCTTGCGACGCGTGAACATGCGCCAGAGACGCCAGAACCCTGAGCGCGCGCCATACTCGTAAATTGATTCCATATTGAGATTGCGTTGACCGGGCCAGGGCTGCGCGCCGACGATCTCCGAGAGAAGGCATTCCGAAGCCGGATCATCATCGAGGATCGAGCTTTCCCCGCCTTCTTCGTAATTGACCACGAATTGCACCGCTATGCGTGCGCCGCCCGGCCATTTCGGGTCAGGCGTGTTGCGGCCATAGCCTATCAAATCCCGCGGATAGTCTGACAAGGAACGCCTCTTAATTTTGTGCAAGCTGATATTCGAAGAAACTGCGAAGGTCGCGTCGCAAAGTCAATGGCCGACGCAAAACAAAGGCCGCGGACGACGCCGCGGCCCAATCACGTGAAGTAACCTATTAGCGGCGCTTAAGCAGCGAGCCGATGGCCGGAACGATGGCGGCTGCAAGTGCGAGCTTCAACAGATCGGCGATAATGAATGGACCAACTCCAAAGGTGAATGCCTTTTCAAAACCGAAGAGATAGGCCATCCACAGGAAGCCGAGGCCGAGGATCGTGATTTCGGCCGCGAGCATCGCCGCGCCGAGCACGATCGGATTGCGGGCGAAGCCCCTATCGGCGGCAGTGCCGACGATCCACGCAGCAATCAGATAAGAAACGAGGTAGCCGCCGGTCGGTCCGACCATATAGGCAAGTCCGATGCCCTTTTCTGGAGTGCCGGCGAAGACGGGCATGCCGAGAGCGCCTTCCAGAAGGTAAAGCGCCATGGTGGCGACGGCCAGACGCGAGCCATAAGCGGCGGAGATGGCGAAGACGGCGAACGTCTGCATCGTCACGTTGACGAAGACCATGTCGACCTTGGTCTTGGCAGCGAGCGTCATGAGCGCGGTGCCGATCAACGCAAGCGTGACGTACCAGACCGCCCTGGCGAATTGACCTTCCGGTTGGAACTCCTGAGCAAGTGAACGAGTTTGCGCAGCGATCATCTCAATATCCCCTATAAAACCCTTCGCCATTGCGGCGGTATTTCACCACATCGCAAAACGGTATATTGGGGAACATGCCGCGCTGCAATATGTCGAAAGGCTATGAGGGGTCCATTAGTTTTCATGTCTCTTGTTTTCGACTCCAGTTTTGCGCCGCGCTACGGTGAAGCCGTCGACGTCGCCCCGAACATCCAGCGGATAACCGTCAACAATCCGAGCCCGTTCACCTTTCACGGGACGAACTCCTACCTCGTTGGGCGCGATACACTGGCGCTGATCGATCCGGGGCCGATCGACGACGCACACCACGCCGCTTTCATCCGCGCGATTGCCGGTCGCCCGGTGAGCCACATCTTCGTCAGCCACACCCACCGCGACCACTCGCCCCTTGCATCGAGAATGCGCGACGAACTTGGAGCTGTCGTCGTCGCCGAAGGCCCGCATCGACCCGCACGACCACTTCACATCGGTGAAGTCAATTTTCTCGACGCGAGCGGTGACACGGAGTTCGTTCCTGACCTCCTGGCAGAAGATGGCATGCTCGTTGATGGTGATGGCTGGGCACTGCGCTCCATCCATACGCCAGGACACACCGCGAACCACGTGGTGTTTGCCTTGGAAGGTGTTGGCGCACTATTCTCCGCTGATCATGTCATGGCTTGGGCAACATCGATCGTCGCGCCTCCGGACGGTTCGATGTCCGACTACATGCGATCGCTCGACCGCCTTCTCGAACGGCATGACCGCATCTATTTTCCAGGCCATGGTGGGCCCGTTACTAAGCCGAAGACTTTTGTGCGCGGCCTGAAAGCGCATCGGAAAATGCGCGAGCGCGCAATTCTTGAGCGAGTCCGCGCCGGTGACCGCACCATACCCGTCATGGTCAGCGTCATTTATCGCGAAACCGACCCGCGTCTCCATGGCGCGGCCGCACTTTCGGTGCTGGCGCATCTGGAAGACCTTGTTGCAAGGGGCGTCGTTCAGACAGAGGGCAACCCCGCCATCGACGGCATTTACTGGTGAAATCTGCCAAGGCGAATGATCGTCATTGCTCCGGCTGGGTCGTTTCCTCTTCGGGCTGGGCGCCCTGAACTTCGGTATCCAGTGCAGTCATGAAAACCGTGATGCGATCGGCATTCTCACCGAGGTCGTGAATGCCGTAGCGCGAGACCGAGCGCATATCGACGTAGGTCGTCTCGCCCTCGTCGGTTAGCCGAACGACGACGTCGCTCGTGAAGCCGAGGAGCCAGGTACGGGCCACCACCTCGAGGAGGATTTCTTCGTCCTCGCCGGGCTCGCCCTTCTGACTGACGACCGTCCAGCCATTGTTGGCAATCACAGTGTTGACGGCGGTAAGGATACGATCGGGCGATCCATCGTAACGCCGCCCCGTGACTTGAGGATAGGCACTCGATTGCAAGCCACGGCTTTCCTCGTCATTGACGAGCGGGTTCATCCGTTCGGTCCGCTGCCCCGCGGCAAAGAATTGGGGCGGATCGGTAATATCGGTTGAAACGTCATAGATGGTAGGCAACAGCAGCGCCTGATAGAGCGTCATGGCAAAAGGAGCGAGCACGACAAGCGCGAGGACCGCGCCCCAGAACGCGCTCGGACCGCCGCGGTCGCCGCGCCGCCAAAGACTCGTGAAACCTTTGAAACTGAGGAGAAGTGCCAGCAGCGCCAGACCTGCGACGATTGCGAGCAGCCAGAGGAATTCAGGTGTTTCGATCCGTTCGAACCGGTGTCCAACACCGGAGAGCACGAACAGAATCGCGGCAAGGAATGCCACGCGAACCGACCACTTGGCTGAAATCGACTGGCGGCGGCGAAAATGATGGCGCATGAGTTCCTGGCAAAGATGCACGTGGTCTGGCCAAGAGCTAATCGCATAATCGATGCGAGGCAAGCCGCGCGAAGCAAATCGCGATGGTCGTGGTGCAAACTTCAGCGAAGCTGTCGATGCAAGTTCGCCGCCCCGGATCGAAGGGCGGCGAACTTCCAGATGGTCGGGACCCAGTATTTTTGGCGAAGATCTATACGGTCAGCGGCTTGTAGACCCGCTCCTTCTCGTCATATTGCTGTCCGATCGCAGGATCGCTCCTGCTCATCTTGCCGTTTTCAAGGTGACCGGCAAAGCGGCGGAGATAAGTGCCGTCGTTGAAGAACGCGACATCATACCAGCCGTCGACGGTTGCCGTTTCGAGGACGGTCGTTCCATCGCCGAGAGACTTCGTATCCTTTGTATAGGCATTCATCATCGTCAATTTGCCATTTGGATTCCACTTGCCGAAGCTGAATTCAATCAGCTTTCCGTCCGACTTCGATTTGATATCGGTGATTTCGGCGATCATCTGCTGCGGACCGTCCTTTGCATTGCCACGAAATTCGAAAAGGTATCCGTTCGGGCCATGAACCGCATAGGAGTATTCGCCGGTCCCGGCGAGCACTGCCGTGTCGGCAAGTTCAAGCGGCACGCCGGATTTTGCGCCTTCGATGCTGTAGAGCTTCGGCTTATCGGTCGATCCGTAGGGGATGACAGTCAGAGCCACACCAAGTGGCCCGGCATTCGTGACGCTGTATTTGATCCCGGTCGCATCGATCGAAGCCACGACCTTGAAATCATATTTTACCGGCATCAGGTGACAGCGCGTTTGATCCTGCTTGAGAACCGTCGGCTTGTCGAAGTTGGCAGTTGCCTTCATTTCCTGTTCAGTTGGCGAGTATGTCGCACCACCGAACAGTGCCCAAAATCCGCTCGGGACTTTGTCCTTATCGGCCTTGGCAAGAATCTTCATGGGTGGATGGGGCTTGACCAACGTGTCGAGCACAGCCGCCTCGGCCTGCGTAAAATCCAGTGTGCTCGTCAGATCGCCGGCAATGGTTTGGCGCCAATGCGATATTTGCGGGAAAATGGGCGTGTCGGGCGACTGAATCCCCCGAGCGACCAACCATTTTTCAAGGAACTGAAGCGCAGAGGTGTGATCGAACACCTCCGAGTTGACCCTTCCACCCGTGCTCCAGGGCGATATCACCAGGGTCGGAACGCGTATTCCCATGCCGATAGGTTCCTTCTTCGCCCAGGATACTTCCGAATGAATGTTGCCCGCTTCCGGATCGAGTTTAATTCCAGACGATACCTTGCCTCTCGCAGCTTCGATGGGCGGAACCGGCGGCAGCACGTGGTCAAAAAAACCGCCATTTTCGTCGTACGTGATGATGAACAGGGTTTTCTTCCACACATCCTTGTTCACCGTGAAGGCGCGCAGAATTTCCAGGAGGTAGTATTCGCCGAAGTACGGCGGGAAATGCGGATGTTCGGTGAAGGCCTCGGGCGCACAAATCCAGGAAACCGCGGGAAGCTTATCGTCCCTGATATCCATTTCGAACTGGGAAGGCTGATCAACGCTGGTCCGAAGGATGGAATTGACACTCTGGTTCTTCTTGTAGATCGAGGTAGTCTTGTCCTGATACTGTTGAAAATACTCCAATGTGTTGTCGCCATAGTTGCCAGCGAACGGGTCGGAGGTCCAGGTCAAGCCATCCTGATAGAATTTCCAGCTGACGCCGAGGTCTTCGAGCTTTTCGGGATAACTTTTCCAATTCCTGCTTTCGGGCTTACCGCCCATGCTGAAATAACTATTGCTGGTCTTACCTTTGCATGTGCCGGTATAGAAGATGCTGCGATTGGCGTCCGTACCGCCGTTGTGGGCGCAGAAATAAGCGTCGCAGACGGTGAAGGCTCTGGCCAACTGGAAATACAGCGGAATATCAGTTTCCGTGTAGTGCGCCATTGCCAGACGCCCCTTGTTTTCGATCCACTGGTCCATCAGTCCGCCGTTCCACGCGCCGATTCCATCAGCAAAATCATGCGCAGGGTCAGACAGATAGATCCTGCCGACATTCTCCGGATCGGTCGTCTCGCCTGAAATGGACGCTTCATACTTTACGTTCTTGGGCACGCGATAGGGCTTTGCGCCTTGCGATTGTTCCCAGACGTTTTTGCCGTTTCGCAGTTTCTGTGGACGCGGATCGCCAAAGCCGCGAACGCCGCGCAGCGTGCCGAAATAATGATCGAACGCGCGATTTTCCTGCATGAGGAACACGACATGCTGGACGTCGGCAAGCGAACCTTTGCATCCGGCGCTTGCCGTCAACAATTCGTCGATCGTCGTTGAAGATTGTGCAAGCGCTTCTTGCATGTAGGCCGAGCAGGCAGTGTAGGCAGCGGCGCTGGTACCAGCCAGGCCCAGCATTTTAATGAAATCGCGTCTATCCATGATTTGTTCCTTGGAAAAATAAAGGAAATTTAAAAATTGAGTTTCCGGATGTTCCCAACCGGGATCGTCCGGAAACCCACAGAAAAGGTGGAGCTATTCGACTTAAACGGTCAGCGCCTTGTAGACGCGCTCCTTCTCGTCATATTGGAGTCCGATGGCGGGATCGCTCTTGCTGATCTTGCCGTTTTCGAGATGTCCGGCGTAGCGGCGAAGGTAGCGCGACACATTTACGGCATCGACGAAGGAGACGTCGTACCAGCCATCCGCCGTCGTCACATCGACCGAGGTGGTCCCGTTTGCGATAATCTGCGGATTACCGGTATAGGCATCGGTCACTTTCAGCGAGCCGTTGGCTGTCGGCGGCCATTTCAGGGTAAAGCGGATGGTCTTGGCTTCGTCGACGGACACGGCATCGGTGATGTCGGGCAGTAGCAGTTCGGTGGGATTTAAGCCGGGAGCCCCCTTGAATTCGAACAGATACCCATTCGGGCCATGGACCGCGTGCCAATAGTTTTTGTTCGTAGTATTAGCGGATCCCCATTGAGCATAAGCGCCGGCAGCCGCGGCGATTGTGACGGGCGTTCCTTTCGAGCCTTCGACGGAGAAGAACCAGGGTCCATCGCCCGGGAACGCTCCAACGCGGTCATAGGGAATGACGTAGAAGGAGGCAGCGAGCTTGCCGCGGTTGGTGATCGGGTAATCCACCTGCCCGGTTTGGACATAGGCGGCGACAAAGAAATCATAGCCGAGGGGCAGGATTTCGCAGCGAGCCCGATCCTGCTTCGACGCCGTCGGCTTGGAGATGTCGGGATCGGCATTGTAATTGTCGATGTTTGGGACCAGAGCCGGAGTATCTCTTTCCTGCTTTTCCCGAGCCGGCGTGAACACCACGCCCGGCTTGGTCTTTTCCGTTACTACTTCCGTACCCGTCAGCGGCACGAGGCGGTTGAAATCAAGCGCACTCGTCAGATCGCCGGCAATGGCACGGCGCCACGAAGAAAGAGCGGGGAAGACCGTGTCTTTCTGCTGCTTATCTTTGGCACTCAGCCAGGCGTCGAGGAATTGTATGCCGGAAGTATGATCGAAGATTTCCGAGCACACCCTGCCCCCGACGCTCCATGGCGAGATGACGAGAGTCGACGCGTATTCCCATGCCGAGAACGGACGTGGTGCTGGTGCCCGCCGCTTCGGAATCGACGTCGCGCATGGGGCGGGCCGTCGCGGTCGGAGTCGGCGTCGGGGCGGCCTTCACGACAATGCCTTTTGACGTGGAGCCATACGTTGTGCTCAAAGGCGGGACCGGCGGAAGGACATGATCGTAAAAGCCGCCATTCTCATCGTAGGTGACGACGATGAGCGTCTTCTTCCAGACCTCCTTGTTTGCGGTGAACGCGCGAAGGATCTCATGCAGATAATATTCGCCCAGGTGAGGCGACCATTTCGGATGTTCGCAGAAGGCTTCGGGCGCGCAAATCCACGAAACGGCCGGTAGCTTGTTGTCGATGATATCCTGCTCGAACTGCGACGGCTTGTCGGGGTCGGTGCGCAATATCGAGTTGACGCTCTGATTCTTCTTGTAGATGCTGGTTGTTTTGTCGCCGTATTGAGCGAAATACTCCAATGTGTTGTCGCCATAATTTCCGCGGAAAGGATCGCTGCCCGTCCAGGTAAGACCGTCTTGGTAGAATCTCCAGTCGATGCCCAGTTCTTCCAAGCGTTCGGGATAGCTTTTCCATGCGGGCCGGGGTCCGCTCAAGCCGCTGAAGGGACCATTGGTGCTTTCGCCGTTGCTTGTCCCCGCATAAAAACAACTGCGGTTGCAGTCGGTCGGGCCGTTGATCGAGCAGAAATAGGCGTCGCAAACAGTGAATGCCTTGGCCAATTTGAAATAGAGCGGAGTATCGGCTTCCACATAATGGGCCATGGCAACGATGCCCTTGTTGGGAATCCATTTGTCCATCAGGCCATAGTTCCACGCGCGAACGCCGTCGCTATAGCCGCGTGGGGGGTCGGTTATCAGTACGCCTCCGACCGTTCCTTCGGGACTGGTGTCGCCAGCCGGCTTGCTCGTCGCGACATTCGGCATGAGATAGGGCTTGATGCGTTGGGCATCAGCCGCCGGCGGGGTCGAACTTGCTCCGGCCTGCAATTGCTCCCAAACAGAACGCCCATCGCGCATGCGCAACGGACGCGGATCACCGAAGCCGCGCACGTCCCGCAGCGTGCCGAAATAATGGTCGAACGAGCGGTTTTCCTGCATGAGAAACACGACATGCTCGATATCGGCGAGCGAGCCGTTCTTTATGCAGTCGCTTGATGCGACCAGCAAATCTTCGATCGTGGCAGGCGCTGCCGCTAAAGCCTCCTGTATATATGCCGAACAGGCGGTGTAAGCTGCTGCGCTGCTGCCGGCAAAAGCCAGCATCTTGATGAAATCGCGTCTATCCAAAATAAATCCTGAAAAATCAAATAGTTAAAAATACGTAAGTGCTTGAAATCGGTTACTGGCAAACGCTCTTGGCGATCTTCTGGAGTGTTTCGTTCAATGCATCGCGCTGTTTGTTGGCCGCATCACGGGCTTGAATTGCGGCATCTCGCTGACTGATCTTGGATTTCAAATCTGCGTCGAGCGCTGTGACTTGCTTCTGCAAATCATCGCGCGCCTTCGTCATATCGGCCAGCTTCGTCTTCAGATCGGCGCTAGTAGTGGTCGCGTCAGTCAGCTTCTTCTGCAGATCATCGCGCGCAGTCGTCATCGCGGTCAGCTGTTTCTGCAAATCGGCGCTGGTGGTCCCTGCATCAATCAGCTTCTTCTGCAGGTCATCGCGCGCAGTCGTCATCGCGGCCAGCTCTTTCTGCAGAGTGGCGCTGGCAGTCCCTGCATCAGTCAGCTTCTTCTGCAGATCATCACGCGCAGTCGTCATCGCGGTCAGATCTTTCTGCAGATCGGCGCTAGTAGTGGTCGCGTCAGTCAGCTTCTTCTGCAGATCATCGCGCGCAGTCGTCATCGCGGTCAGCTGTTTCTGCAGATCGGCGCTAGTAGTGGCCGCATCAGTCAGCTTCTTCTGCAAATCATCACGTGCAATCGTCATCGCGGTCAGATCTTTCTGCAGAGTGGTGCTGGCAGTCCCTGCATCAGTCAGCTTCTTCTGCAAATCATCACGCGCCGTCGTCATCGCGGTCAGCTGTTTCTGCAGAGTGGCGCTGGCAGTCCCTGCATCAGTCAGCTTCTTCTGCAAATCATCACGTACCGTCGTGGCGTCCGTCAGCTTCTTTTCCAAGCCGACCTTCTCGTTTGCAACGGCCGTTACCTGGTCGGTAAGTTTGCTGATCGTTACGGCTTGGGCTTCGCTGTTCCTGATCTGCTGATCGCGATCGGCGGCAATTTGATCCTTGTCCGCCACGATGAGAGAAAGCTTGCTATTATCAGCGGTCAGCTTTTCGTTTTGCTTTTTAACATTCTCGAGCTCGACAACCTGTGCGTCGAACGTCGACTTCGGAATTGTATTCGCATCAGCTTTCGGCGAATCCGACCCATTGCAGGCCGAGATGAGGACAAGCGGAACGAGTGCCAATAGTTTGTTTTTCAAAATCTGCTCCAATATTAATAGCCGGCAAACTAGCCGCGAAATGGATCGATAAAAAGGACGTATGAATATGCGGCGCGCACAACCTCTTACGTGAGAATGTACGCACCAAAAATCTGAATTCGTGTAGCGAATAGCGGCTGAATGTAAAAGCCGGATGACAGTCCGAAACAATCGAAGTCCTGCATCACCTTGCCGCACAACCGTTCGCACGTTTAGCGCGTTTACATTTCGTGAGTGGATGGTCTGTCATACTGCTGACATCATCGCGAAAGTGATTTGGGTGTCCAAGGCGCAGGAAACGAGGCGGTCGGCAAGCCGCTTAAAAATAAAATAACGAGGCTGAAGCAAATGATGCCCGACGTGGAAAAAGCGGTTTCGCTTGAGGTTGTTGAGATCGAGCTTGCGCTTGGCGCGCAAGACATCGTTGCCGATGGCTTCGAAGGCGCGCTGCAAAAGGCCGCCGATCTCGTCAACGGCGAGGTCATCTTCAATATCCGAGCACCCGAAGACATCGGCCAACAGCGCATCGCCGCAATCTCGGTTTCTGACGGAACAATGGATCAAACCGTGTTCATCATGCTCGGCAATGATGGCACTACGCTCACCGTGGCAGCAGAACAGGACCAGACGACGCTGCTCGACAAGTTGGGGCCAGATTTCGCCGCCGTCATGAAGGGTTTGCGTTCGTAGGCCTGGTCACAGCTTTCCCTCCCGTGGCTTTCGCTTTCGCGGAAGTCTGGCTAAGGTTGAACCTTCCATTCAAGCCGGAGTTAAGAAATGGCGAACAGCCGCCCCCTCACCAATGTCCAGCAGCGCGATATCAACGCGATCCTGCATCCCTATACCCCCATCCACAAGCTCCAGGAATTGGGCCCCCTCGTCATGGGACACGGTAAGGGCGTGTATCTCTACGATACGCAAGGCAAGGAATATATCGAGGGCATGTCGGGCCTGTGGTGCGCTGGGCTCGGCTTTGGCGACGAGGAGATGATCGAGGCGGCCACGGAACAGATGCGCACGCTTCCCTACTACCATCTCTTCGGTGGCAAGGGCATGGAACCGGCCATCGAACTCGCGGAAAAGCTCAAGGAAATTGCACCTGTGCCGATTTCCAAGGTCTTCTATACCTCGTCTGGCTCCGAGGCGAATGATACCCAGGTCAAGCTCGCCTGGTACTGCAACAATGCCCTTGGCCGTCCGAACAAGAAGAAGATCATCTCGCGCGTCAAGGCTTATCATGGTGTGACCGTAATGGCAGCGTCGCTGACCGGTCTTCCCGGCAATCACAAGGGCTGGGACCTGCCGGTACCCGGCATCCTGCACACGGATTGCCCGCACTATTATCGTTTCGGCCTTGAGGGCGAGAGCGAGGCGGAGTTCGTTGCCCGCCTGGCGCAGTCGCTGAAAGACATGATCGAGAGGGAAGGACCGGAAACGATCGCCGCCTTCATCGCCGAGCCGGTCATGGGCGCTGGAGGCGTCATCGTTCCGCCGTCCAGTTATTTCGCCGCGATCGAACCAGTCCTGCGCGAACACGACATCCTCATCATTTCCGACGAGGTCATCAACGGTTTCGGACGTACAGGCAATTGGTGGGGGAGCCAGAGCGTCGGCATGACGCCGACGACGATATCTGCCGCCAAGCAGCTCACCGCCGCCTACGCCCCGCTCGGCGCTGTCCTGATACCGGAAGATGTCTATCAGGCCTATGTCGATCACAGCGCCCAGCTCGGAACCTTCGGCCATGGTTTCACCTATGGCGGCCATCCTGTCGGCTGCGCGCTCGGCATCAAGGCCATCGAGATTTACCAGCGCCGCAATATTGTCGAAGAGGTGCGCAGCCTTACCCCGACATTCGAAGCGCGGCTGGACCGGGTGAAAGATCACCCGCTCGTCGGCGACGTGCGCAATTGCGGACTTATGGGTGCGGTCGAACTCGTGGCCGACAAGGCCACCAAGCGTTCATTCGATCCCGCGCATGGCGTTGCGGCACAGCTGGCCCGCTTCCTCGAGGGCCATGGCGCGGTCCTCCGTGCCATCGGCGATTCCATCGCCTTCTGCCCGCCAATGATCATTACCGAAGCCGAGCTCAACGAGCTCTTCAATCGTTTCGAACTGGCCCTTGCGGACACGGAAGCGCATGTATCGAACAACAACCTGCGCGCTATCGCCTAATCTTTGAGCTTCGAAATTTACCGATGGCCACGCTTGCGTGGCCATTTTTGATAGTGGCTATACGCCTGACTGCAGCGGCTTTTCGCCTTCCTGAACGTCCTCAAGGCGAACGAAATGGAAGCCCTTCTGCTTTAGAGCGAGTATGCCCTTTACGACGCCCGCTCCGGCAACGCGCGATGGCTGATTGATGTGGGCGATGACGACGTCGCCGTCCTTTGCCGCGGCGAGGCGCTTTTCTACCTGGCCGGCCAGCAGCGATGCGCCCATATCGGCATTAAGAGAATAGCCAGCCACGCGGTAGCCCATTGCGTGGATCAGTGCAATTGCGTCGTTGCTGTAACGAGCCGTGGCATCACGGTACCACAAGGGCAAGGAAGCTGTTGCCGCATGCATCGCATGGGCCCCACCTTCAATCTCGGCGCGAATCGCTTCCTGTGAGCCGCCAGTCTTCAAGCCGAACATCGTCGGCTGATTGTCGATCGCCGGTACATGATTGAGACCATGGTTCTCAAGTTCGAAAAGGTCCGGATGACCTTTGAGGATTGCGAGCGCTTCGGCATTGTGGTTCAGCCAGCGTCCGGTAACGAAGATCGTTGCCGGAATGCGATTTTCCACGAGCGTATTCAGGATGCGCATGTCGGTCTGCCCGGCGCAGGCATCAAAGGTCAGCGCCACTTGCGGCGCCGCGTGACCACCCTTTGCGACGTAGAGTTTCGGTTCGACGAAATGCGGCTGATCACCCGCCACTGCATTGGCCATCGGCAATGCGAAAAGGAAGGCGGTCAGTATAGGCAGGGCTTTGCGCACGATGTTCGCCGTTCTTCGAGGAATCTCGCGCGCAGATAGGCCAAGCAAACCGAGCGGATTTAAGGCAGGCTCCGTTCAGGCCTTCTTCGGCTTTGCCGATGCCTGGGCAGCCGCGAGACGGGCAATGGGAACCCGGAAGGGCGAACATGACACATAATCGAGCCCGGTTTCGTCGCAAAACTTGATCGAGGCCGGATCGCCCCCATGTTCGCCGCAGATGCCGAGCTTGATGTCCGGTCGAGTCGCCCTGCCCTTTTCCACGGCGATCCGGACGAGTTCACCAACACCGTCGACGTCGATCGATACGAAAGGATCCTGCTCGATGATGCCCTTTGCCTGATAGGCTGTCAGGAAGGAAGAGGCGTCGTCGCGAGAAATGCCAAAAGTTGTTTGCGTGAGATCGTTGGTACCGAAGGAGAAGAACTCGGCTACCTCGGCAATTGAATGAGCCCGCACCGCGGCGCGCGGCAATTCGATCATCGTACCGACGAGATAATTGATCTTGATAGCGGCTTCCTTCATGACGTCAGCGGCGACGGCGTCGATGCGCGCCTTGACGAAATCGAGCTCCGCCCGGAGGCCCACCAGCGGAACCATGATTTCAGGCTCGACCGGAGCACCCGTCGATTTGGCCGCCTCGACCGCGGCCTCGAAGATCGCCCGCGCCTGCATTTCCGCGATCTCCGGATAGGAGATTGCAAGGCGGCAGCCGCGATGGCCGAGCATCGGGTTGAACTCGTGCAAGCTGTCCGTCCGCTCGCGCATTTTTTCTGCACTGACATTCATTGCGGCGGCGACTTCGGCAATTTCTTCCTCGGTCTTCGGTAGGAATTCATGCAGTGGCGGATCGAGCAGGCGAATCGTTACCGGCAGGCCGTTCATGATCTCGAACAATTCGACGAAATCGGAGCGCTGCATCGGCAGGAGCTTGTCGAGGGCTATCCTGCGGCCCTTCTCGTTGTCAGCAAGGATCATTTCGCGCATGGCGACGATCCGCTCACCCTCGAAGAACATGTGCTCGGTGCGGCAAAGGCCGATGCCCTCGGCGCCGAAGGAACGGGCCGTCCGTGCATCGGTCGGGGTTTCCGCATTGGCGCGCACCTTCATGCGCCGTGTCTTGTCGGCCCATTCCATGATCTGGCCGAAATCGCCCGAAAGCTCGGGCTGCAGCATGGGAACACTGCCCTTCAGCACCTGGCCGGTACCTCCGTCAACGGTGATGATATCGCCCTTCTTGAGAACGACGCCCATGGCGAGTAGCGTCTCGTTGCGGTAATCGACGCGCAGCGAACCGGCACCCGAGACACAGGGCTTGCCCATGCCGCGTGCAACAACGGCGGCGTGGCTCGTCATGCCCCCACGTGTCGTAAGAATGCCTTCAGCAGCGTGCATCCCATGAATATCTTCGGGGCTCGTCTCGATACGCACGAGTATCACTTTGCGGCCTTCGGCCTTGAGCTGTTCGGCATCTTCCGATGAGAAGACGAGTTCGCCCGTAGCTGCGCCCGGCGATGCCGGCAGACCGGTGCCGATCACGTCTCGCTTGGCTTTGGGATCGATGGTCGGGTGCAGCAACTGATCGAGCGAAGCCGGATCGATGCGCAACACAGCTTCCTCGCGGGTAATGAGCCCTTCATTCGCCATGTCGACGGCAATCTTCAGGGCCGCCTTTGCGGTTCGCTTGCCGGCGCGGGTTTGCAGCATCCACAGCTTGCCGTTCTCGATGGTGAACTCGAGATCCTGCATGTCGGTATAGTGCTTCTCGAGCCGGTCCGACACGGCGCAGAATTCGGCAAAGGCCCCGGGCATGACTTTTTCAAGCGATGGCTTGTCAGATCCCGCGGCGATCCGGGCATCCTCGGTAATGTTCTGCGGCGTGCGGATGCCGGCGACAACGTCCTCGCCTTGCGCATTGACGAGGAACTCACCGTAGAGTTTCTTCTCCCCGGTCGATGGATTGCGGGTAAAGGCGACGCCCGTCGCCGAGCGATCGCCCATATTGCCGAATACCATCGCCTGGACGTTCACGGCGGTGCCCCAGTTTTCCGGAATACCGTGAAGTCGGCGATAGGTTATCGCGCGGGTATTCATCCAGCTTGAAAACACAGCGCCGATCGCGCCCCAGAGCTGTTCCTCCGGGTCCTGCGGGAAAGGTTGTTCCAGCTCCTCTTCGATCTTACCCTTGTAGAGTTCAATAATATTCTTCCAGTCGTCGGCTGTGAGGGCTGTATCGACCTCGTGGCCGAGATTGGCCTTGGTGTCCTCGAGGATCTCCTCGAAAACCGAGTGATCGAGACCCATGACAACGTCGGAATACATCTGGATGAAGCGGCGGTAACTGTCATAAGCGAAACGGGCATCGCCCGATTCGTGCGCGATCGCTTCCACCGTCCCGTCATTGAGGCCAAGATTGAGGACCGTATCCATCATGCCGGGCATCGATGCGCGGGAGCCTGAGCGAACGGAAACGAGAAGTGGCTTGTCCTTGTCGCCGAAGGTGCGCCCGGTCACACGGGCAATGTGATCCAGCGCCTTCTTTACATCGGCTGCAAGCGATTCAGGGTATTTGCGGCCGTTCTCATAGAACCAGCTGCACACATCGGTCGTGATGGTGAAACCTGGGGGAACCGGGAGACCAAGCGCGCACATCTCCGCGAGATTCGCACCCTTGCCGCCCAAGAGATTCCGATCCTTGGCAGAACCTTCTGCCTTGCCGTCACCGAATGTGTAGACCCATTTCATTATCGCAGCCTCCCATGGCACAGGAGAGGTCTACGCGATCGATCCGTCAAGCACCACAGAAAAATGCTGCATTGCACCATTCAAATCGATTAGCAGAGTAAAACAGCGTTAAGCTTTGAAAAGCTTCGTCATTTGGAGCAAGCAGGGAGTACCTAACTCGCCTCGCGCAATTGCTCGGCCGTCTGGAGGTCGACGGAAACCAGCTGACTCACGCCCTGTTCAGCCATGGTGACACCGAAGAGGCGGCTCATGCGCGCCATTGTAATGGGATTGTGGGTAATGACGACGAACCGTGTGTCGGTGGAGGACGCCATCTCATCCATCAGATTGCAGAAGCGTTCGACATTGTGATCGTCAAGCGGCGCATCGACCTCGTCGAGCACGCAGATCGGTGCCGGATTGGTCAGAAACACGGCAAAGATCAGCGCCATGGCCGTCAATGCTTGTTCGCCGCCGGAGAGGAGCGTCATCGTTTGCGGTTTCTTGCCGGGCGGCCGGGCGAGGATTTCGAGCCCTGCCTCGAGCGGATCGTCGGATTCGATCAGCTGCAACTCCGCCGTGCCACCACCGAAGAGATGAGTGAATAGGCGCTGGAATTGTACGTTCACCACTTCGAACGCCGCGAGCAGCCGCTCACGGCCTTCGCGGTTAAGGCTCTGAATTGCCTGACGGAGTTTCTTGACCGCCTCGATAATGTCCTCGCGCTCGCTGACGATGGCCTCGAGGCGCGCAGAGAGCTCTTCCTGCTCCTCCTCGGCTCGCAAGTTGACCGCCCCGAGCCGCTCCCGCTCGATCTTCAACCGTTCAAGATTGCGCTCGGTCGCATCCACGTCCGGCATCGCGTCGCTGGGACCAAGCCCCGTAAGCTTCATCGATTCGTGTGGAGCACAGTGAAGAGCCTCGGCGATGCGGTCTTCGGCATCCTTGCGCCGTTCCTGCGCTGCGGCAAGGCGTTCTTCGGCACGCGCCCTGCCCTCGCGGGCCGTCGCAAGTGCCTGAATGGCGTCCGTGGCGGCTCGGTCCAATTCTTGCTGCCGGTTCTCAGCCACAGCTAGCCGGTCTGCTGCATCACGACGGAGAACCTCAGCCTCCGACAGCTGAGAAAGCAGTATCCGGTTGCGATCTTCAATCTCCTCGGGAGCGTCGGCCAGTTGCTCGGCTTCGCGCTCGGCCTCGAGCCGCCGGTCGACAAGCGAATTGATCTGGCGATCTGCATTCTCAGCCCGGCCGATCCAGCTCTTGCGCTCATAGGCTATCGATTCCAGTCGGCGCATACGGTTCTCGGCCTCACGGCGCAAGCCATCATGAATGGCGCGCGCTTCCGACAATCCCGCTCGGTCACGCGTCACTTCGCTTGTAAGGTTGGTGAGACTGAAATCGAGTTCCTGCAAGTCAACGGCGTGGGTAAGGCGCGTCTCGGCGTCGATATACTGTTCATGCGCTTCTTCGAGCGTCTCAGCCAGCCTTGCCTTACCCTCTTCGAGAGCCGCGCGGCGGCTCGACAACTGGCCCGCTGCGCGTTCCGCCGCGGCGAGGGCCTCGCGCGCCTCACTCACGGCGCGCTGCATACCGCGGACGTGCTCGCGCGCACCGCGGTCCGCCTCGACGAACTGACGGACACTCGCTTCGGCGCCGGCAATCGCCGCTTCCGCTTCGCGCAGACGCTTTGTCGCTGCGACGACTTCAAGGTCGAGTTCCGCCAGCCGGTTCTTCTGGGCAAGGCGCTGTGCCGCGGGCGTCGGCGCATCGGCACGCGCCGTATATCCATCCCAACGCCATAGCGCACCGGCACGGCTGACCAGACGTTGGCCAGCCTTGAGCGATGATTGCAACCGCGCTCCCTCGGCTTCGTCGACAATGCCGATCTGGGCCAGGCTACGCGCCAATTGCCGTGGCGCGCGGACAAATTCGGCCAGCGACTGAACGCCGGGCGGCAGAGATGGGTCGCCGTGAGCGCCACCGATTTCTTCCCAGAAAACCGGTGCGCTTCGCTCGGTCGGCGCATCGAGATCTTCACCGAGGGCAGCGCCAAGTGCCACTTCGAAGCCCTTGTCCACCTTGATCGATTCCACCACAGGAGGGAACAGATCGGTGCCTCCAGCATTGATCATCTTGGCGAGTGTGCCCGCCTCCGTTTCGATACGGCCGAGATCGGCGCGCGCTTCCTGCAATGGCTGGCGCAGCTCTGCCTCGCGTCGCCGCGCCTCCTCCACGGCAGCTTCGGCAGCCATCGCGGAGTCTTCGGCCTGCGCCAATTTAGCTTCAGCTATTTCAACCAACCCCTGTTTTTCCGCGGGATCGGCCAAGGCGGAAATCTCGCCAGTGATCGCTGCAAAGTCGCGCTCGACCTCCCCAAGCTGCCGCACCAGCCGTTCACGGCGCTCGGCGCTGTCGCGCATGCTGCGTTCAATCTGGGCCCGTTCGGCTGAGGCTTCAGCCCGCTGCGCCGTAACCTTGGTAAGCGCCTCCTCACTTTCCTTCAGCTTGGCATCGGCGCGTTCGAACTCAGCTAGGGTTGCGATCTCGCGCTCACCGGCGCCGGCGTTTTCTTCGTGAAGTGACTGTTCCTCTGCTTCCAGGCGGGCAAGCACGTCCGCATTGTCGCGCACCATCTGCTCTTCACGGGCAATGTCCGCCGTAAACTGCACTAGCCGCTTTTCAAGTTCACCCTGCCGGGCGCGTATGCGTTCAGCTTCTTCATTGAGCTGGGCGCGCGCAATCGTAAGACGTTGCAGGACTGCTGCTGCCTTGGCTTCCGCCTCGCGCAGGTCCGGGAGCTTGTGCGCGCTGACAGCCTGCTCCTTGGCGGCGTTCATCTGCAATTGCGCCTGCTCGCCCACACCTGACGTCGCCACTGACAGCGCCGACTGCGCTTCTCCTTCATGCGACTTCGCCACCGCCCACTTGAGATGCAGCAGGATCGCTTCGGATCGGCGAATTTCTGCGGAAAGGTTCTTGAAGCGGTTCGCCTGTCGCGATTGCCGCCTCAGGCTCTCGATCTGCGTTTCGAGTTCTCCGACAACGTCTTCGAGCCGTTCGAGGTTCTGTTCGGCCGCGCGCAGCCTGAGCTCGGCTTCATGACGACGCGTATGCAAACCCGATATGCCTGCGGCTTCTTCAAGCAGCGCACGGCGAGCCTGCGGCTTTGCCTGGATGAGTTCTCCTATGCGGCCCTGTCCCACCATCGATGGCGAGCGCGCTCCCGTGGACTGATCGGCAAACAGCAGTTGCACGTCCTTGGCGCGGGCGTCTTTGCCGTTGATGCGGTAGACCGAACCTGCCTCGCGCTCGATGCGGCGGGACACCTGCAGTTCATCGGCATTGTTGAATGCCGATGGTGCGGTCCTGTCCTGGTTGTCGAGAAAGAGCGTGACTTCCGCTGTGTTGCGTGATGGGCGTGTGCCCGACCCGGAAAAGATTACGTCATCCATACCGGAAGCGCGCATGTTCTTGTAGGAATTCTCCCCCATCACCCAGCGCAGTGCCTCGACAAGATTGGATTTGCCGCAGCCATTTGGGCCGACAACGCCGGTCAGTCCGTTTTCGATGACGAATTCCGCTGGTTCAACGAAGGATTTGAAACCGAGAAGACGGAGTTTGGTGAAGCGCATCAGCTGCCCTTCCCGCCACTCGACGCCTGAATACAAACGGCGGGCGCACCGAGGCGCCCGCCGAAAACCTGATCGCAGGTATTAAAGCAAACCGTCGATGATCGCCGACATTTCGTCAACCGAAAGGGCTCCCGAGTATTTCGAGCCATTGATAAAGAAAGTCGGAGTTGCGTTTACTCCGAATTCATTGGCTCCGCGCTCACGCGCAGCATTCACATCATCCAGAAGTTTTTGGTTCGTCAAGCAAGCCTTGAACGACTCCTGTGTAAAACCGGCCAATTTGGAGATTTGCAACAAAGGTTCTTCTGCATTTGCAGCTCCGGCCCATTGTTCCTGCTGCGCGAACAGAACTTCGACCATCGGATAATAACGATCTTCCGGCGCACAGCGGGCCAGCATGAAGGCGGCCGCAGCACGTGGGTCGAAGGGAAATTCGCGAAGGATAAGTTTCGCCTTGCCCGTGTCGAGATACTTTTCCTTGATTGTCGGCAGTGTCGTCATGGCAAAGTGGGCGCAGTGCGGACAGGTCATCGAGGCATATTCGACGATGGTGACCGGTGCCTCGGGTTTGCCCATGACAATGTCCTTCAGGGTACCCGGCGCCATGAGCTTGGCTTCGTCGACCTTGCCCGCAGGTTCCGGGGCCTTGGCTGCCGGAGCGGCGCCTTCCGCAGGCTTGGTTGCTTCCTGGGCCCAGCTCTGGCCGGATACCAGAGCAATGGCGGCCGTCGAGGCGGCGGCAAGCGTCAGTACGTTTCTGCGGGTGAGCAATTCAGTCATAAGTTCACCTGTCTCCGGTTTTGATATGTCAACTGACTCGTTAGAGCCTTATGCCAGTCTCTTTAAGGCAGAGACCGCGATCTGTCTTTGAATTTTTCGTGAACCGATCCCGCAGCAACTCAACGCTTTGACCGCTCGGCGTGAATGCTTTGTCCAAGCCGCTCCAAGGCCTCGCGCAGCCCCTCATCCTCAATCGGCTGCACCGTATGGCTGATCTTCCGGGCGGTCTCGGCGTCGACGGGTGGCAGGGCCCGCTTCTTTGCGACGGGCAGTGCAACCGGCTTCTGTTCGATCTTGATACGCCCGACGGCTGCAAACCCCAGGAAAGCATTGATCCGGTTTATGATTTCTCCGGTTTCATGCTGAATCCGCATCGCGGTAAACCCTTGGCAGGCAATCACCAGGGTGGCCGGCTGGAATGGGTCGTCCTCGTGCGCACGCCTCGGCCAGAGCAATTTCAGCGGGCGCGACAACCCACCAAGACTTGCGCCGACAACTTCATCCCAGGCCTGGACCAGTTCGATCGTTATCCCTGCCCGTTTACGCAGGACGGGATCGAGTACCCCAGCGGCCGGATCGGCCAGGGGTCGGAATCCTTTTCTTTGTTCGCCATCGTTCATCATATTGCTCGACTTGGCATTAGTAAGGTCTCAGCGGCCATTGTAGCCGCGAAACCACTCGACGAACAACGGTATGCCTTCTTCGAGCGAAGTCGAAGGCGAAAAACCAAGGTCCCGTGAAGCAAGGTCGATGTCGGCATAGGTACGCGGCACATCGGCGGGCGGCATTGGCGCGAATTCCTTGATTGCCTCGCGCCCGCAAGCCTGTTCAATGATCTCGATGAAGCGCATCAAGGCGACCGGCTTGTTGTTGCCAAGATTGTAGACCGGCGCCGTGCCCTCGGGATTTGCCACAATGCGGTTCACAGCGCCGACAACGCCATCAACGATGTCGTTGATGAAGGTGAAATCGCGCTCCATGCGGCCGTGATTGAATACCTTGATCGGTTCTCCCTTGAGGATCGCTTCGGTAAACAGCCAAGGTGCCATGTCAGGACGACCGTAGGGACCATAGACGGTGAAGAAGCGCAGTCCCGTTGAAGCAATCTTGTGTACATGGCGATACGAATGCGCGAGGAGTTCGCCCGAGCGTTTAGTCGCGGCATAGACGGAAACCGGGTTGTCGACCGGGTCGCTCTCCGAAAACGGAACCTTACTGTTGGTTCCATACACCGACGAGGAACTGGCATAGACGATGGGTGGCCGCTTCGCCATTCGCAGCGCCTGTTCGAACACCGTAACCTGCCCATGAACATTGGCATCGACATAGGCGGCGGGATTTTCAACCGAGTAGCGGACGCCGGCCTGGGCCGCCAGATGAACGATGATATCGGCGTCGTCATCATCCCCGATTGCTTTGGCAAGTTCTGGGGCACTGGCAACGTTGGCACGCACAAATCGGATGCCAGCAAGACCATCAAGGGCAGATAGCCGGGTCTCCTTCAACGCCACGGGATAGTAATCGTTGACATTGTCGATGGCGACAATCTCGACGCCTTCGGTTGCCAACCTCTTTGCAACGTGAAAGCCGATAAAGCCGGCGGCTCCTGTGACAATGGCCTTCATCGTTCTCCCGATTCCGTTTGCGTCTTAGTTATCAGAACTCATGTTCATGCGGTGAGCGCCGCAACGTCCACCCCGGCCTTCTGGGCAACCTGGGGTATCGATAGAAACGGTGAATTGCCCGGAAGCCAACAAATCAAGATCGTAAGATAGGTGAACACGGCATCCGTGGCATCATGCCCGAACATGATACCGAACATGCCAGTTATCAAATAGCTTGACAGCAAAAGCAGCGCGATAGCCGTCGCAAGATCCCGTCCGGGACCAGGACCCTTTTTGCGCGCACCGACGATGGGCGCTACAAGAAGCGCCAGCACACCGAGGATCCCAAGGATTCCGCCGTCCACAGCCGCATTCAGAAAGCCGTTGTGAACATGGGTAAAGGTCATCTGCTTTTCGGGCGGCAAATTGAGTGCCTCATTGACAGTGGACATTCTGTTCTGCGGGCCATGGCCGATAAGAGGCGACTGCAGGAAGACCTTGGCCCCGGCGGACCAGAGCATGAGGCGCGCTTTCAGCGAATTGACGTTGTCCTGCGACTGGTCAAGGTGGGTGAAATCGCTTTCAAGCGCATGGTAGCGCTCGGTCACCTTGAGCGAGGCGACGGCAATGACTGCCACGATCAGAACCGTCCCCACTACCTTCGCCGCATTGGTCAGCGACGGCAGCGATTGTCCGCGCAAATACCAGTAGAGAACGGCAAAGTTCACCGGCATGACCAGCCAGGCCGAGCGCGTGCCCGACAAGAAAGCGCAAACCATTCCGCAGGCGAACCCAAGAATTGCGATCACACGCTCCGTTTTGCTATCGGAATGCGCATTGAGGAGCGAGATGCTGCCGAAAAGGACCGTGAACAGACCAAAGACCGCAGCGTTACCCGCCCCGCCTTCCGCACGATCCGAAAAGAAGGCGATCTGAACGATGCTGAATACCAGCGCCCCGATCATGCCGATACCGGCACCTGCGATCAGAAATGGTATGAGCCGCCCGGAAACGCCTGCGTGGAGCCGGGGCAACACGGCCCAAACGGCCAGAAACGGAACCATTTTCAGGATGTACGTGACGCCCACCCCCAAATTGGAGTGGACGACGACTGAAACAACAGTCACGAGTACATAGAACGTGACGCACCAGGCGACGATCTTTTCGGCTGGCGTCATACGGAATGGAAATCGCTTGAAGGCGAGCGAGATAACCGCCCATAAGAAAGCGAAGACGAGCGTCACCGAGGTTCCGCTTGCCAACAATCCGGGGAAAAGCGCAAACAGAAAGGTGAAGATGCGATTATTGCGATCGATTCCAATAAAATGTCCCCTGGCGGGGAGCATCAACGCTTTGGTCAATTGATCTGGAAACATTCATGATTCCGAATATTTTGTTTTTGTACTCGCAACGGCTCTCTATGAACCGTCGGGCCCCCGTGTAGCGCAGTTTGAATTTGATGCAACCGATAACAGACAACCTGCTCGACTGGTATGATTCTCATCACCGGATTCTACCATGGCGCATTTCGCCGCGCGAGCAACAGGCTGGCGTGGCTGTGGATCCTTATCGCGTCTGGCTTTCCGAAATTATGCTGCAGCAGACCACAGTCGAGGCGGTGAAGCCCTATTTCCGGGCCTTCGTCGAAAAGTGGCCAACGGTGCAACATCTTGCTGCTGCCAGCCAGGACGATGTGCTGCGCGCGTGGGCAGGGCTTGGTTACTACTCGCGTGCACGTAATCTGAAAAAGTGCGCCGACATTGTCTGCGCCGATCACGGTGGGCACTTTCCCACCGATATCAACGGATTGAAGTCGCTTCCGGGAATAGGCGATTATACGGCAGCGGCGATAGGCTCTATAGCGTTCAATATTCCGATCGCAGTCGTCGATGGCAATATCGAGCGGGTCATCAGCCGCCTCTACACTATCAATACCCCACTTCCAGCCGCCAAGCCGGAGATCCGCTGCCGCATGCAGGCGCTTACACCCGAACAGCGGCCAGGGGATTTCGCCCAGGCAATGATGGACCTCGGTGCGACAATATGCACGCCAAAGCGTCCGACCTGTTTCGTCTGTCCATTGAATGGGGACTGTGCAGCATTGCGGATGAGTGATCCTGAACGATTTCCCGTTAAGGCGCCGAAAAAGGAAAGGCCGATCCGCTTGGGCGCCGCGTTCGTTGCGGTCTCGGGAGACGACGAAATTCTATTGCGCACCCGCAACGAGATTGGCCTGCTCGGCGGGATGGCGGAAGTCCCAACCACTGGCTGGACAGCGCGCCAGGATGGCGAGATCGATATCGCTGGCGCTCCGTTCGCGGCTAATTGGACCGCGGCCGGCAATGTTACCCACGTCTTCACGCATTTCGAACTACGGCTTGCTGTCTTCAGGGCAAGGGACGTACCTCCGCCGGAAGATTTTGAGGGATGGTGGGTGAAAATTGAAAAATTGTCGGCCGAGGCGTTGCCCACCGTCATGAAAAAGGCGATTGCAGCAGCCATTCCAGACGCATTCGCAAGAAGAGGTAAGGACGAATGACATCCGTCAAGCATATCGTTTTCGACATTGGCCAGGTTCTGATTCACTACGAGCCCGATGCTGCCTTTCGGGAACTCATTCCGGACGCCGCCGAGCGCAAATGGTTCTTTGACAATATCTGCACCCATGAGTGGAACATCGAACAGGATCGCGGCCGCAGGTGGCCCGACGCCGAAGCACTCTTGATTTCGGAGTTCCCCGATCGCGAAGAACACATACGGGCTTTTCGCCGTAACTGGCACCTGATGATTACGCATTCGATCGACGGTAGCGTCGCTATCTTGCGTCAGCTCATCGCCGACGGCCATGATGTCACCATGCTGACCAATTTTGCCTCTGACACCCTGCGCGAAGCCTGGGAGCGCTACCCTTTTCTCACCGAAAGCCGCGGCGTCACCGTTTCAGGCGATATCGGCCTGATCAAGCCGGACAAGGCCATTTACGATCACCATGTCGTGGCATTCGACCTTGATCCGGCGGCAACTCTGTTCATTGACGACAGTGCAAAGAACGTCGCTGGCGCCAGGGAAGCCGGCTGGCAGTCGGTGCAATTCATTAATCCGGAAACGCTCAAGGCTGATCTCAACAACCTTGGGATTCGCGTCTGATCTCCCAACGACGAAACGCTCAAGCATGCCTGAGCGTTTCGGGATCAGAACGGTACTGGAGGTCCGCGTCCGATCGGATCGTCAGCCTCCGGCCATAGCCATGCCGCTTCGGACCTGTTTGCGCAGTTCATCGATTGGTCGCAATACCCCCGCATCGTCGTAGTGCCAGAAGGTCCAGCCGTTGCAGGCATCGAGCCCTTGAACCTTTGCGCCCATACGGTGGATGGAGCCGGCATCGCCGCCCGCGGTCACCGTTCCATCGGCCCTGATGATTGCGGCGTGACGCTGTCGTGCATCGCTGAGAATTGTGCCTGGCTTCAGTAGCCCCGACTCGACGATGCTTCCGAAGGCGACACGCGGTTCGGCACGCTTGCCGGTCATTACCGTGAGTTCAGCCCCAGCAAGCGGCTCCACGGCAGCAATGCGAGCCGTCGCAGCATCGATATATTTCTGCTCGCGCTCGATGCCGACAAAATGCCGTCCGAGACGCTTTGCGACCGCACCCGTGGTTCCAGAGCCGAAGAAGGGATCGAGAACGACATCACTCGGCTTCGATGATGCCATGAGAATGCGGGCAAGCAGAGCCTCGGGCTTCTGCGTTGGGTGGATTTTGTCGCCATTCTCATCTTTCAGACGCTCCGCACCGGTGCAAATGGGAAAGAGCCAATCGGACCGCATCTGCAGGTCATCATTGGCCGCCTTCATCGCTTCGTAATTGAATGTGTAGCCCTTGGATTTCTGATCGCGTGACGCCCAGATCATGGTCTCATGCGCATTCTGGAAGCGGCGGCCGCGGAAATTCGGCATTGGATTGTTCTTGCGCCAGATGATGTCGTTCAGCATCCAGAACCCGAGGTCTTGCATGATCGAGCCGACGCGGAAGATATTGTGGTAGGACCCGATGACCCAGATCGTGCCGTTCGGCTTGAGGACACGTCGGCAGGCGAGTAGCCAGGCGCGGGTGAACGCATCGTAGGCCTGAAAGCTTTCGAACTGGTCCCAATGGTCATCGACCGCATCGACCTTCGATTGATCCGGGCGGTGCAGATCACCATCGAGCTGGAGATTGTAGGGAGGGTCGGCAAAGATGACGTCGACGGAATGATCCGGAAGCCGGTTAAGGGCGGCTACGCAGTCGCCCTTCAGAATGGTATCGATCCAGGAGGATTGCGGCGCTGCCAGAGGCAGTTCATTCACAAGACGAACAACGGACATGGGATACTCGACTACTGGGGACGCATTACTGATCCTCATGGTTACCGGGCACGGTAAATTTCGCGTTAAGAGCCAGCCTTTCTATTTGCCCGTGTGTTGATCACCCCCATCTTGGCTGCCGGGCGTCAACTTGAATGTCACCGCATTTAGCCGTTGCCCGCTTTTCTTTGACGGAACCCGAATTAGCGTGTAGTCGATGCCGGTAATCCCCCAAGCGACCGAAAAGCTGCACGATGGCAGCGTTGTTTCACGAACAGGTATGATTTAATGGAACCACAGCTCATTATTTTCGACTGCGATGGCGTGCTCGTCGATTCTGAATTCCTCGCCGCACAGGTCGAATCCAAGCTTTTGACGGATGCAGGCTATCCGATCGAGCCGGAGGACATTGCCGAGCGCTTTGCCGGCCTCACCTGGACTGACATCCTCCTCCAGGTCGAAAAGGAAGCGGGAATTCCCATCTCGGCTCAGTTGATCGAAGAATCTGCCAAGCAGATGGACTACAAGCTGCGCAACGAATTGAACGTCATCGATGGCGCAGAGCAGGTCGTCGCCTCGCTGAAATATCCGAAATGCATTGCCTCGAACTCGATCAGTTCCTCGCTCAAGATGATGCTGGAGCAGAGCACGCTATACGATCTTTTTGCCCCGCACATCTTCTCGGCGCGTGAAGTCGGATCGCAAAAGCCGAAGCCGGCGCCCGACGTCTATCTCTTTGCTGCGAGGCAGTTCAATGTCGATCCGGCGCGCGTGATGGTGATAGAAGATTCAACCCATGGCGTTCATGCAGCACGAGCTGCGGGCATGCGCGTCGTTGGCTTTACTGGCGGCGCTCATACCTACCCGGGCCATGCCGATAAATTGACCGATGCCGGCGCTGAAACAGTCATCAGCCGCCACCGCGATCTGCCGGCTGTTATCGAAGCGATGTCAGTTTGGTCGGAGGCGGTCTGAATTTTTCGCGGCCTGGCCACGGAACAAGTAAAAGGCCGATGTTTCATCGGCCTTTTTCCTTTTGTGCGTTAGTTTTTCTTTTTCGCCTTTGATCCGGCATTCTCCGGACCTTCATCGAACCCAACGAAAACCTGAATGTTTTGGGCCGTCGGCTTGGGGAAGCTCACGTTCGAATCATTGAAGATAAACTGGGTGGCGGCGCCACTGTCATTTGCCGAGATCGCCTGCTTGTGCAGCTTCGAATAGAGAACGTCCGAGCCCTGGATAACGGCCACGCGGATCGGCACCGTGACCGTCCCCGGAGCGAACTTGGCGCCGGGAACGAGCTTGCCGGAAACGGCAACGGTCATCGTCATCGTCGTGTCATCCGAGTTGCATGAACGCGTCTCGTCCGACATCGATGCCTGATAGATCAGGTTTGCCGGATTCTTGTCGGTGGTTTTTCCGTAGTTGTTGATGACCGACGTCCCTTCGCGGATCGTGACCGGCGGACAGAAGGCACGCAGCTGTGAGGCGGTGAGGCGCTTGTCGGCCTCGGCGGTTGCCTTCGCTCTTGGGGAGTTCGTGTCGACAGTACCGCCACTCGTCGAACAAGCTGCGAGCCCGGCAGTAAGGACCAATGCACAAATTGGGGCGCAAAGTTGATAGAAGGGCAGAGTTTTTTGTGTTTCTGACTTCATGAACTGAACTTTCCTCGTAGAACGAACCTTGACGAACGAACGTGTTCTATATCAACGGTTCGGAGAGAATGCGACGGGGCTGCGCGGCTTTTTGCCAAGCCCGCGTTTGCA
>NZ_JBBNAM010000061.1:0-9410 GCF_037994425.1 Phyllobacterium sp. | reverse complement strand
AGATCGCCTTCGCAGTCGTCATAGCCCTGCGCCACCATGGCCCCGTGCAATCCGAGGACGACCCCATCAACCGGCATCGCGGCGCGCAGCTGGGTCAGGATCTCGTCGCGCAGCTCCTCATAAGCCTTGCGTTGCAAAAGTCCGCCCGGCTCCGCCCAGGTCGCCGTTCCTTCAATGAGCTCGAAACCCTCCTCGCGGGCTCGCTTGCGCAAGACCACCATCGGGGCCGAGCAAAGGGTCGGCGTTTCGGGGTGTTCGCCGGGCGCTGCATAGAACGCCATCTCGAAGCTGGCGCGGTCGGTCGGCACCGGTGAGAATGTATTGGTCTCCGTCGCAAGCGACGCGGTAAAAATGCGCATGATATGCCTGAGTTGTCGGTTGGTCAGAGCGGCTTGTAGGCGATGGCTTCGATCTCGATCTTGATGTCAATCATCAGACGGGATTCAATCGTCGTGCGGGCCGGCGGGTCTTTCGGGAAATAGGTGGCATAGGTCTTGTTGAACGCCGCAAATTCGCGTGCGTCTTCGAGAATGACGAAGGTCTTGACGACATCGGAAAGCTGCGCGCCGGCAAGAGCGAGCGCCGTCTTGACGTTTTCCATGACCTGCTTCGTCTGGGTCTCGATCCCGCCAGTGATCACCGTACCATCGCTTCCCACCGGTACTTGACCTGAAACATAGATGAAGTCGCCAGCCCGCACGGCTGGTGACAGGGGAACATTGGAAGTGCCGAAGTGTTGCTTGGTCATGATAAAGGCTCCCTTTGTGTTATTTGACGGCACCGATCGAAAGGCCACGTACGAGGTATCGTTGCAGGAAGGCAAAGAGGATGGCCACTGGAACGGAAGCAACAAAGGCGGCTGCCATGACATAGTGCCAGTCGACAGTATAGCGGCCCGCCACGAGCGAGAAAACGCGAATGGGCAATGTGTAACTGCCCTCGGTCCTTAACATTGTCAATGCGATGACGAACTCGTTCCAGGCATTGATGAAGGTGAAGATGGCCGTGACCACCATGGCCGGCACCGCAAGCGGCAGGAACACGCTGACGAGCGTACGCCAGCCGCTCGCGCCCTCCATCCAGGCCGCTTCTTCGAGATCACGTGGTATCGTCGAGAAATAGCTCTGCAGCATCCAGACGCAGAAGGCGATATTGAATGCAGTGTAGATCACGACAAGGGCGTTGAGGCTGTCAATCATGCCCGCGCCAGCGACAAGGCGAAAAAGTCCGATGACCAGGACGATGGGCGAGAGCATTTGCGATATCAGCAGGAACTGCCGAAAGGCATCGCGTCCGGCAAACTGGTAACGGCTCAAGGCATATCCCGCGGGGATGGAGACAAGAATCGTCAGCGCCGTTGAAAATGCCGAAACATAAAGTGAATTGGCAAGAGCCGGCGCTATGCCGGAGGTGCGCCACATCTCCGGAAAATTCTGCCAATGAAGTTCCGTCGGCCACCAGTTGGGTGTCAGCACCTCGGTCGCGGATTTCAATGAACTGATCGTCATGACCGCATAGGGAAACAGGATCACAACGACGACCGGCGATAGCAGTATCCAGAAAAGGATTGAACGTTTCAGTTTCGCGCTCATGACTTCGCCTCGCGCATGGCCAGGCGGACATAGATGATCGTGAAGACAAGCAGAATTGCGAACATGATCAGCGATACGGCTGCCGCCTCCCCGAGTTTGCCGACGCGAAAGCCGGTCTTGTAAAGGTAGGTGACAAGGATGTCGGTCGAATTGGCCGGACCGCCCTGCGTTGTCGCCCAGATGATGGGAAAGGAGTTGAACACATAAATCGTGTTGAGCACGAAGGCGATATTGATGAAGGGACGCAGCAGCGGCAGCGTGATCAGGCGGAACTGATCCCAGCTCCCGGCACCTTCCGTTGCCGCCGCCTCATAAAGATCGTCCGGCACCGACGAAAGACCGCCGAGAAATATGGTCACCGTGAAGGGTACCGACACCAGGATGCCGATGAAGATCTGCATGGGAAATGCGCTTGAGCCTTCGGCCAGCCACTGAATGTTGCTGTCGATCAGACCAAGGCCGCGCAAGGCGGAATTGAGCATGCCGCTCTCGCCGCTCAATGCCCAGCGCCAGACAATGGCCGTCATCGTCAACGAGATCGCCCAGGGCAGCATGATCAGGATGCGCGCGATACCGCGCCCATAGAAATCTTCGTTGAGAATGAGCGCGATGGGCACCGACAGGATCAGTGTCCCGAGAACGACGGAGGCAGTCCACACGAGGGTGCGCCAGGTCGCTGCGATGAAATCTGGATCGGAAAACAGGACCCGGAAATGCTGCAGGCCGATGAAGTCCCGTATCATGCCGAAGCGATTTACGTCGTGCAGTGACAGGGAAATGATTTCTTTGAGCGGCCAAAGGATAATGGCCGCTGCCAGGAGGAAACTCGGCAGGATGAGGACGTAGGGGGCTGCGGCCCGTTGCATCGGCTTTGAATTCCTCGGGGCGGATCGTGGTGGTAGAAGGGGAAACCGGGAGGTGGGTGAACCACCTCCCGTCAGCCTCATTTCAGCGTCTCATTGATCTTCGCTGCAGCTTCTTTCAGCGTCGCTTCGGGATCGCCCTCGCCCAGATAGATCTTCTGGACCGCATTGGAGGTCGTCTGCGCGATCTCTTCCCAGCCCGGGATGACCGGCGCAAACCGTGCGTTCGGCAGAAGGGATGTGAAGACCTTCAGGTCGGCATTGTCGGCGAAATAGGGATCCTTCGCTTCCTCGGCATTGACGGGCAGGAAGCCCTCGACCTTGTCGAACTTCGTGCGCTGCTCGGTCGTGAAGATGAAGTCGAGGAATTTGAAGGCCGCATCCTTGTTCTTTGAATTTTCGAACAAGACGATCGAGTCAGTAACGCCGTAGGTGCCCTTGTCGCCGCCCGGCCCGGCTGGAATCGGCGCGACACCATATTTCAGGTCAGGTGCTTCGGCCTTGATCTGGTTGGAAAGGAAAGGCGCCGTAATCACTGTTGCGACCTTGCCCTGCTTGAAGAGGTTCTGCACATCTTCGCGCGAGTAGGAGGTGACACCCGGCTGGCTTAGGCCCTCGTCGATGAAGCTCTTGTAGAGCTTGGCCGTGTCGATCGCCGCCTGTGAATCGAGACCCGACTTGCCATCCTTGACGATTTCGCCGCCGTTCGACCACATGCCATAGTAGAAATACACATCGGTTTCAATTTCCTTGCCCTGCAGGCCAAAACCATAGGTCTCGCCGCCTAGCTTCTTGATCTTCTCCGCATCGGTCTTGAATTCAGCCCAGCTTGCGGGCGGTGTGTCGATACCCGCCTTGGCAAAAATATCCTTGTTGTAATACATCGCCCGCGCAGAAGCGGCGATCGGCAGACCGTAGACCTTGCCGTTCATCACCGAAGGCGTCAGGAAAGTGTCAATGAAACGGGCCTTGAAGTCGGGCTTGATATATGCGTCGAGCGGCGCAACGATGCCTTCCTTGACGTAATCAAGCAGCCAGCGCGTGCCGATAATGGAAAGGTCGGCATTGGCGCCGGCGGAAATGTCGGTCGTCAGCTTCTGCTGCAGATTATCCCACGGAACGACTTCGATCTGGATTTTCGTATCAGGATTGGCCGCCTCAAATGCCTTGGCGGCCTCTTCGAAATAGGGACCGGTGCCCTTGCTGTACTCGGCGATGGTGACGCGGACTGTCGTTTCGGCAAGTGCACTGGTGCTGAAAGCAATGAGGCTTGCTCCAGCAAAAAGGCAAAGTTTCTGTCTGATCGTCATTGAGGTACCCCTTTTTCAGCTGCATGCAGCAGCGCTTCTCGTCGCAACGCCGTTCGGATTTTGCTCCAACAGTTCCGCCAGCTTGCGCTTGTGACGGCGCCATCTTCAAATGTAATTTAATTTCATGCAAGTCAGTATTTTGTCGAGCGATAAGATTTTTGTGTTGCTTTTTTTCACACCCGGTCCTTAGCTGCGCAGAAGCGGAAGACACCGCAAATCATAGTCAGACGACGAACCACAGGCCGGTTTATGACTTCAGCCCATATCGACGACTTCCTTGAACTCAGGAACCAGACGGTCCTTATCACCGGAGCGGGCGGCGGCATCGGCCGCGCGCTTGTCAGGGCCTTCCGCGCCGCCGGCGCCATCGTATCGGGTGCTGATCGGCAGTTGGAAACGATGGCGGATCTTGATCTCGAGCACCGTCTGAGCTTCGACCTTCTTGACGCGGGCGCCACATCGGGCGCCATTGGCAATTTCGTCAAGGACAGGGGCGTTCCGGACATCCTCATCAACAATGCGGGTTTCACGCGCGCGGAGACCCTTGATCAGGTGGACGGCGCGCTCTGGGACCGCGAGGTCGCCATCAATCTCAACGGGGCTTACCACGTAACGGCTCCGGTTGTTGATGCGATGAGCAAGCGCGCACGTGGCTGCGTTGTGTTTATATCTTCCGTCAACGGTCTCAGCCATTTCGGCAATCCTGCCTACTCTGCTGCCAAGGCAGGATTGATCTCATACGTCAAGGCGCTCGCCGTCGAGCGCGGTCGCTACGGCATCCGTGCCAATGCCATTTGCCCTGGTTCCGTGCGCACACCCGCCTGGGATCACCGCCTTGAGAAGGAGCCGGCGCTTCTGGCAAAGGTGTTGCCGCATTACCCGCTCGGGCGCATGGTGACGCCGGAAGAGGTGGCGAAGGCCGCGGTGTTCCTCGCTTCGCCAGCTGCCTCCGGGATAACCGGCACGGCGCTTGCGGTCGATGCGGGCTTAACGGCCGGCAACCTGCGCTTCATAAACGACGTCCTTGCGGGAGGATAGCATCATGGCCGGACTGGAAATCAAGAAACTCGTCAAGTCCTACGGCGCCATGAATGTCCTGCATGGCATCGATCTTGAGGTGCGTGATGGCGAGTTTCTCGTGCTCATCGGCCCATCGGGCTGCGGCAAGTCAACGCTCTTGCGCATGATCGCCGGCCTCGACGACATCTCGGGTGGCGAACTGTGGATTGGCGAGCGCCTGTCGAACACGCTGCCGCCGCAACAGCGAAACATCTCGATGGTGTTTCAAAGCTATGCACTCTTCCCGCATATGACGACGCGCAAGAATATCGGTTTTGGTCCAAAAATCCGCCGCGAGGCGGCCGATACGATCGACACGAAAGTCAACAAGGCTGCCGAGGTCCTTAACCTCCACGACTATCTCGATCGCCTGCCCCGCCAACTCTCGGGCGGCCAGCGTCAGCGCGTTGCCATGGGTCGCACCATTGTGCGCAAGCCCAACCTTTTCCTGTTCGACGAACCGCTTTCCAATCTCGACGCAAAACTGCGCGTCCAGATGCGCACCGAATTGAAAGCGCTGCACCAACAGCTGAAGACAACGATCGTCTATGTGACCCATGACCAGATTGAAGCCATGACGATGGCAGACCGGATCGTGGTCATGAACGGCGGCCGCATCGAGCAATCGGGCTCGCCGCTCGAGCTCTATGACAGGCCGGTCAACAAGTTTGTTGCCGGCTTTCTCGGATCGCCGGCAATGAACTTCATTCCAGGAACGCTCGAACGCGGTGACGGGACATCAGGCGTGCGCATGTCGGATGGCTCGGTCATTCCGGTCGGTGCGACGACAGCAGCTTCGGGACAGGAGGTGGAGATCGGCATCCGTCCGGAACAGTTTCATCTTGCTATCGATGGCAACGGTTTCCCCTATCAGGTTGCCGTCGTCGAGCCGACGGGTTCAGAAACCCACCTTTTCGGCACGATTGACGGTGTTGGCGTGCGCTGCGTCTTCCGCGACCGGATCGCACCCGAACCCGCCAGCATGATGCGGCTGTCAGTCGATCCCGACAAGGTGCATGTCTTCGATCGCACAACCGGAATTCGGATCTGATTGGAAATGGCCGCACCGCATTTCGATATTGTCGCCCGCTTGAGGGACATAGCCGACACCGGGCAGCGCTCGGATCAGCGGGTTGCGGCGGCGATTTTGGCAGATGCGGATTTTGCAACGCACGCATCGATCGAATTGCTGGCCGAGAAGGCGGGTGTCAGTGAACCGACCATAACTCGGTTCTGCCGCATGCTCGGCTTTGAGGGCACACGCGAATTCAAGGTCAAGCTGGCACAATCCCTGGCCGTGGCTGGTCGCTTCATTGTGGCTGAACCGACACACAGGGACAACGACATTCCAACGATCATATGTTCCGGCGCTCATGGTGCGATCAGCAATGTTGTGGACCAGATTGATCGCGCCGACCTTGATCGAGCGGCCTCGATTGTGGCGGAAGCCGGTATGGTACGGGCCTATGGTTCGGGCGGCGCATCATCAATGGCGGCAACGGAACTGGAAAACCGCCTGTTCCGACTCGGTCTCAGGGCCGCGTCATCCATCGATGGCGAAATGCAGCAGATGACTGCAGCAACCAGCACCAAGGAAACTGCAATCGTCGCCTATTCGCTTTCGGGAGAAATCAGGCCGCTGATCGAGGCAGTAGCGATTGCTGGCCGCTACGGGGCAAAGACCATCGCGATAACGGCCCCTGGCTCGTCCCTCGCCGCGGCCACGCAACTTGTTCTGCCCCTTCGCCTCGATGAGGGCACGAATGTCTACCGTCCCTCGCCGGCACGCTATGCCCTGCTTGCCATGACCGACATGCTGGCCATGACAATTGCCGAGCGTATCGGCGCGCCGGCCGTCGAACGCATGCGTCGGATCAAGACCCTGCAGGGTCTGCACAAGACTGGCGCGCCCAACCTGCCACTTGGAGATTAGTCCCGTGACCCTTTCCGAAATCGACACGCCCGCCGTTCTCATAGATGTGGACCGGGCCGACGCCAACTTGCGACGCTTTCAGGCCTATGCCGACAGCCACGGCATTGCGGTTCGCCCGCATATCAAAACGCATAAGCTGCCCCGTTTTGCCCAACGCCAGGTCGAGCTCGGCGCTGTGGGCATCACCTGTCAGAAACTGGGCGAAGCAGAGGTCATGGCCGATGCTGGTCTGACGGACATCTTTCTTCCCTACAACATTCTTGGCAAGTCCAAACTTGACCGCCTGGTGGCGCTGAATGAGCGTGTCACGCTTGCCGTGACGGCCGACAGCGCGGTGACGATCCGGGGGCTTGCCGAGGCTTTCGGCAACGGAGCGAAGACTCTCGACGTTCTCGTCGAATGCGATACCGGTATGGGGCGCTGCGGCGTCCAGTCGCCCGAGGAAGCCATCACTCTGGCAAAGCAGATCGATAGCGCCGAAGGGCTGCGCTTTGCCGGTTTCATGACCTACCCCAAGACAGGTGCGGTCGAACAGAATGAAGCCTTTCTCGCCGCGGCGAGACAAAAGGCGGTGGATGCCGGGTTCGATCCGCGCATCATCTCCAATGGCGGATCGCCGGATATGTGGCGCGCGCATGAAGTTAAAAGCGCGACCGAACATCGTCCGGGCACCTATATCTATATGGACCGTTTCCAGGTTTCGAAAGGTGTCGGCGGCTGGGATGACTGCGCATTGACAGTCCTTGCAACAGTCATCAGCCGTCCAACGGACAATCGAGCTGTCATCGACGCGGGGTCGAAGGCCCTGTCGAGCGATACATTCGGCATGGAAGGATTTGGCCGTATCGTTGAGTATCCGGATGCGGTCGTTGCTTCCTTGAGCGAGGAGCACGGGGTCATCGACGTGACCGCGTGCACCAGGAAGCCACAGATCGGCGACCGGATCCGCATAATTCCCAATCACGCGTGTGTCGTCTCCAACCTTTTTGACGCCGTGGTTCTGATATCGGGCGACGAGATTGTCGAGGTCACGCCTGTCGCGGCTCGCGGGCGGGTTGACTAGGTGAAGTCCGACGCGAAACCGCATTATTCCAGCCTTGCAGGGGCTTCTTCCCGCAACGCCTTGAGGACGGGCAAGACGGAGTACAAACCATCTTGCGCGCGATCGGTGAGCGCCCGCAGATAGCCACCCGGTGATCGGATAGTGCCAGCGCGTTCGAGGATAGCGGCAACGGTGATGGCCGCATCCACATCACCCATGGTCGCCTTAGCCCGGTCCCAAGCGTCAGGCGAAACGCCGAGCATTGAACGAACGACACCGGCAGCCTGCATCAGATCGCGCCAGTCGGAAATGCCGCCGCGGACGTAATCGCTTATCTGCGGGCAGGCATCTAACACGGCGGTCAGCGGCACGGGCGTTGCTGCCGATTCCTGCACCGGCTTGCTGTCACCCGGACGCACGTGGCTTTGGCTACGCCGCGCTGTCGCAAGTTGTTTGCGCAAATTCAGCAACGCAGCCGCCTTACCACTTCCTAATTCAGGTCGTGGCACCTGGACCAGCTCGTTTGTGGTTTCTTTGCTCTTTTCAAGATGGTGGTCTAGATCTGAATTCTGAATATGGCGCTCAAAAGAAGACTCACTGGCGCTCATTTCTTCTTCGGATAATGAAGCAAGGTAGGCTTTTTCCACTCTTGGACGCAGTTCAGCCAGTGCGTCGCAACGTCCCTTTAGGGTCTCAAGGGGCAAATGCCGGCTCACTCTGCCCGATAGTGCCGCAAGCTCGTTGGCATATTGCGCCCAGTTCCCGGTCCGCCCTTCGCTGAGGCCGGCGGCGATCGTTTTTGAGATGTCGCGCAAATGAATTGTGATCTCGCTGCGTACGCGATGGATAGCGCGCGCAAGGTTGCGTGCTTCGGCCGCTTGCGCCTCGATTTCATCGCTGCGCAACGCTAGTGGCGAAATGTCAAAGCCGAATGCATGTTCGATCTCGCCGGTATCGCCTCGCCGTGCGTAGCGCTTGCCATTGGGGCTGTCGCGACGAATGATCAATCCCGCCTCCACCAGCGAGGCCAGGTGCCTGCGTATGGTTGCAGGCGACATTCCCCGCGTGCGCATTGACAGTTCGGCATTGGAAGGAAACACGATCAGTGGCGCGCTGCCATCAAGCGCTGTCTCGGGATGGAAGCTGAGTAACGCCTCGAGAACCGCGATGGCGCGGTCTGATAGGAAAAAAGCAGCGCGCGCCACGGTAAGCGAGCGCAACAGCGTCCATTTTTCCGGGTGATTTGCCGTCGCTTCTGCCAGTTTTTCGCGTGCTCGCGCAGTCTTTTCCTGCACGGCAAACATGGCATGCGACAGCGATCGCCCGCCAAAAGGCGTGGTCGCGAAACGGTCAGTCATGTTCTCTACCTCAAATGGAGGCAAGGGAAAGGTGTGCCGGAACGCGTCCGACTCTTGACAAGTCTGGGCGGAAGTGATTCTCTCGAATTGCTACATTGAAGAGGGCTTCCGGGGCGGTAACGTTCTGGGGGCCTTTTTTCTTGCCGTTGTTCCTTCTTTTGTTTCTCTCGGTTTAACGCTTACGCATAGAACTTGATGGCGGGTATCAGCCCCGCTTCTGATTGTTGAATCGGCTCAAGAGCTCCTCAAGCTC
>NZ_JBBNAM010000060.1:0-6552 GCF_037994425.1 Phyllobacterium sp. | reverse complement strand
CAGGGCGGACGCCCGCTTCAGCAATGTACGTCAGGCCGGGACGATCGTTGCGCTTGACGTCAATGTCCCGGCTCGCGGTTACCTTTCCGACGCCGGTCCGAAACTCAGGGCATTCTTCAAGGAAAGAAATCTCCTTGTCAGACCTCTTGGCAACGTGATCTACCTGATGCCACCCTATTGTGTGTCTGCCGATGATCTCGACCGTACCTATGATGCCATCGACGAGGCAGGGGACACAATAGTCCAGGGCGATGACCGATGAGTCCCGTCCGGGCAAGCTGTATCGCCGGCCTTGGTCACTACGCGCCGGAGCGCCGTGTTGAAAATACGGAGATCGAAAGCCAGCTCGGCCTCGAAACCGGGTGGATCGAGCGCCGAACCGGCATTCGCGCGCGGCGCTGGGCCGCGGAGGGAGAACTGTTGACTGATCTCGCTGCCCCGGCAGGGGCAGCGGCAGTTTCCGATGCCAATATTTCACGGGGCGACATAGCCTTGACGATCCTCGCAACCTCCACCCCGGATCACTTGCTGCCACCCTCAGCACCACTGCTTGCCCATCACCTCGGGCTTTCAAATTCCGGCGCAATCGATCTGGCAGGAGCCTGCTCCGGCTTTATCTATGCGCTGACATTGGCCGACGGCTTTGTTCGCACGCAATGCAAACCTGTACTGGTGGTCGCAGCCAATATATTAAGCCGGCGCATCAATCCGGCAGAACGTGCCAGCGCCGTGCTCTTTGCCGACGCAGCGGGCGCTGTCGTTCTGGTTCCGTCGGATGATACTGAAATGGGGCTCCTCGGCGTGGACCTTGCATCGGATGGAAGCCACTATGATCTCATTTCGATTCCGTCCGGGGGATCGAAGCAGCCTTTCGATCCAGGTATGGCCGCCTCCGAAGCTCTAATGACCATGCGCGATGGCCAGGAAATGTTCTTGCAGGCCGTAAATGGGATGACGCACTGTGCCAAGCGGGCCCTCGCAGCCGCAGGGTTGAACAGCGCAGATATCAGCAGGTTCGTCCCGCATCAGGCCAATGCCCGCATCTTCGACGTCGTTGGTGAGGATGTGGGGATTGAGCCTGGAAGGATCGTGCACACGATCGCTGAATATGGAAACTCCTCCGCAGCAACTATTCCTCTGTCGCTGTCACTTTCCCGCCAGGCCAGTCCATTTGTGTCTGGAGAAAAACTGCTGCTGGCTGCAGCGGGTGCAGGCCTCATCGGTGGTGCACTGGTCTGGGGGATATAATCCTTCGATATCAACGAAGGATTATAATATCCGAGCGGTCGATCCACGCGTTTCGAGTATCGGGACCAGCCACGCATGTGGAGCGAACCGGAAAAACTGACGTGCTTTCGCCAAAGTTAGCGACAATCAAAGAACGAGGGGAAAACTTCGGCCCCTTTGAGATGATGCAGGTCGATTCATCGCCACCTCGATTGTATAGCAAAATGAGGCGGCGCGGCCAGTTCGGGAAGTGGCATTCATTCTCATTGGTTGCCACCCATCGGCAATTCCAGCCTCCTCGACATCCCCATGCCTTCCAGGAAAGTTTCGTCGTGGCTGACGACCAGCAGCGCGCCGTCATAGGCCCGCAATCCTGCCTCGACCGCTTCGATAGAGTCTATGTCCAGATGGTTTGTCGGCTCGTCGAGGATCAGCAGAGGTGGCGGCGTCGACCCGCCCAGAACGCAAGCCAGTCCAGCACGGAGTAACTCTCCGCCGCTCAGGCAGCTTATGCGCTGAAGCGCTGCATCGGCCCTGAACCTGAACCGGGCAAGCGCTGCCCTGCAGGCATTTTCATCCGCCTGCGGGTTGATGCGCCGAAAGTTGTCTCGGATCGAGGTTGACGGATCGAGAAAGCTCATTCGCTGGTCAAGAATGGCGAACTCAACCATCATCCGCACGGTCCCGGACCACGGCTGCAACTGTCCGGTGATCAGGGCAAGAAACGTCGTCTTACCGGATCCATTTGGACCTGTGACGGCAACGCGCTCCGGTCCAGCAATGGCGAAGGATAGGTCGCGGAAGATCGGTCGACCGAGCTCATGGCCAACACTCACCGCTTCGACTTTCACTACCGTTCTATCGGCGGGGAGATGTGTCAGCGGAAGCACGACAGACAAAGGTTGAAGGATTTCGATGCGTTCACGGGCGGAGGCAGCCGCATTGACAGTTTGTGCGCGCCTGCTTTCAGCCAGCCGCGCGTTGCCGCCACTCGTGGATTCGCTTCGATCCTTCATCTTGCCCAGACTAATGCGCGGCGTGTCCCCTTTCGCGCCTTTCCTTTGACCTGCCCTATCCCTTCGTGCCTTTCGCTCGGCCGTTGCTTGCATGCTTCGGGCAACGTCGGCAACGCGTTTGTCGGCATCGGCCAAATGGTGTTGGGCCGCTGCAAGCTCAAGGTTCTTGCGTTGGCGATATTGAGTCCAGTTGCCGCCGTACCGAGCAGCGCCGAGGGAGGTCAATTCAACTATGGCATCCATGGTTTCGAGGAGTTCACGATCGTGACTGACAACAATCGCACCGGATCGCCAATTGGCAAGGAGTTCGATCACCGCCTTGCGGCCCTCCCTGTCGAGATTATTGGTCGGTTCGTCAAGCAAAAGAATATCAGGCTCCGCAAAGATCAGTGCGGCAAGACCGATCCTCGTGCGCTGGCCGCCCGACAACGTGGACAGAAGTGTTTCAGGTTGCGCTTCAAGTCCAACGCGACCGAGGGCGGAAACGACCCGCGCTTCTAGCGTCCAATCGGCATCTGCAAACTCGTCTGGAGTCGCTTCACCTCTCTCAACGCGAGCGAGAAGTTCCAACGCGTCAGCCACGTTGAAGAGGTCAGCGACAGTTTCGGCCGCCTTCGGCTGAACCGTCTGACGCAAGATCCCCAGACTTCCATTGACGGACATGCTTCCCGATTGTGGTTGCAAATCGCGCGATATCAGTTTGAAAAGCGTGGTTTTCCCCACGCCATTGCGACCAACAAGGCCTGTCCGGTCCGTGCCGAAACGAAGGTCTAGATTGGAAAATAGGGGTCGACCGTCAGGGGTGGACCACGAAAGATTGGACAGGGTAATCGAAACAGGCATGGAATACGGATTTCCTCGGTTGCAAGGCGAATTGGCATTGCTATCGAAGTGAAATCCATTGCTGCACACATCCTGTTGTATCGACGGTCGCATGATACTTATGCGCCAACGGCCGGATAATCAAGGCAATGTGGTCGTCAAAGACTGAAACGGGTGACTGTGGCGTTCGACGAGATTGACCCGCGGCGCAATACCCGCTCGGTTTCGCCGAAGCGAACAACATTACGTCGGCAAACGAGCAGCGGGCAACGCTCGACATTGGTCGTCACTTGTTTAGCAGCGCCAAAAGGACAGGTTATTTCGCGAGGCAAAACCTTCCGCTTGCTTAAAGGCGCTTCTCGAAGAAGGTATCGGGGTAGGGGTCGTCATTGAAACGATCGATCTCATTCCACCCGGTTCTGCGATAAAGCTGCTGCGCTTCGGGCAGCGCACTATTCGTATCCAGTTGAAGGACCTTTATGGACAGCTCTCGGGCGGCAAGCTCGACGGCCGTCATAAGCCGTTTTGCGAGCCCAAGGCCACGCGCTGACGGTGCGACCCAGAGCCTTTTGATTTCCGCGACCTCGCCGCCATTGCCCTTCAACCCGACACAGCCTATCGGCAGGCCATCTGACATGGCCACCAGGAAGATACCACGCGGGCGGATCATGTCCCTGGCGTCCGGATCGCGAGAAAGCGATACATCGAAACCCTTCTCGAAGCGGCGTGCAAGTTCGGCGTAGTATTCGCTGAGACAATACCTGGCGTCCTGGTGTCGCGGGTCTTTCTCCTCAAGCACGATATGGTCACGTCTAAGCGAGGAAGCGACAATATCCATGGCGCGCAGAAGCTCGTCCGGCTGGGAATGCCGCGACAGAAATGCTTTCGCCTGCGCGTTGGAAAGCGCTTCATAAGCCTGAAACTCGGAACGACCGGTTTCGGTCAACCTGGCAACGCGGCGACGCGCGTCGTGAGGATTCGATATGGTGTCGATGAGACCCTCCGCTTCCAGACTGCGCAACAGACGACTCATGAGGCCGGAGTCGAGTCCGAGATCATCACGGATCGCCGCAACATCTGATTGCCCTTGGCCGATCGAATTGAGTACGCGCGCTGCGCCCAGTGGACGGCCGCGTCCAAGGAAAGAGGTATCGAGAGCGCCGACTTCGGCGGTGACAGCACGGTTGAAGCGACGGACACGAGAAACAGGATCGCAAGTCATTTTATCTGACTTAAGTCAGATAATTCATCCTGTCAATCAGGAAGGCTGAAAAGCATTCTTTCCTCACGGGTGGGTGGCGTTGTGTATCTAGACTGCCTGCATCGTCGCAGTCACCCAGCTCGAAGGCAACCGCGGCGACGGCCTGCGCGGCTCTCGCCTAAGGTTTGAGAATGCGTTCCGAAGAATGGTATTTGCCCCGTAGGCGACGTGGAAAGCGCTTGCTCAGTGACAGTCTCAAGGGCTTCGCTGCCAAAGCCGGCTTTTACCTGCACTGTCATGGAGTGAACGACCGCCGTACGAACGCCGCAAGGCGTCAGATTTGCCTGTCTCGCTAGGGTTCCATTGATACCGACACCGTTGTCGAGACCGTTCCGATAAAGGTCTGATTCCGGATAGCCACCGCGACATGGGCGACCAAATCTTGGCTTTGGAGACAGAATTATACGCCCTACCAGCGTCGATCTTCAATTCTTCCAGGGACGAAAAGCGAGGGGTCGTCAACGCGATGACCATGCCCAAGCTGAGCCAGCTTAGTGGACCCCCATCCGCAAAATCAAAGTCGGTTGTGCAGTTGCTATACGATTGCGCGTATGTCCGCAGGTATCGACTGCCAGGCTCGAACCAGTTGCGTCACAAAGGGAGTCTGCATCTTTCGCATCACGCTGCTTCGGTGAAGCTTGACGGTAATTTCCGATATGTTCAGTTCGAACGCTATTTGTTTGCTCAAGGCGCCCCGCACCACTGCCTCCATGACTTGCCGTTCACGAGGCGTGAGGGTGGCATAGAGCGCGATGTTGGCGTTTGCTTCGAGTTGTTGGACCCGCCTTTCCTTGTCGATTTCGATGGCTTTGCTGACAGCGTCGAGCAAGGTCTGTTCACGAAAAGGTTTGGTGAGGAACTCGATTGCGCCTGCCTTCATCGCCTGCACCGTCATTGGTATGTCACCATAGCCGGTAAGGAAAATAATTGACGCGGAAATGCCGCTCGCGGTCAGCCGAGATTGGAAATCAAGTCCGCTCACACCCGGCATGCGAACATCCAGGATCAGGCAGCCCGGCCGATCCAGGACGTCGGCATCCATCAGCGCTTTTGTCGAGGCGAAGCTCGCGGCCTCGATACCGACAGATTCCAGCAGTTCGCAGATCGCAAGCCGCAGCGATTCATCATCATCCACTACCAGCACGATCGGATTTTGCTCAGAGCACGTTGTTTTAACAGTTACTAAAGTCCCCGTCGAAATGTTCATTGCTACCCTCCGATATTTAGTCACAGCGTTACGCCGCAGATCGTGAAAGCTTCGTTGTCCGACAAACGCCCTCTGCTTCTGGAACTGTTTTGTCGGCCGAACTGCGAGAAACCGGCCGGCCGCCCCGGTCGTTGAGCTCCCGAATTCTGTGAAATCTGCAAATGAATCGCCTGCCTCTACGAAATACGAAGCCAGATGGCGGTTTAGGAATCTCGCCGATAATAATTCTGATCGTCGGGTCAAGTCTGATCTTAAAAATGTACTTTGCGCAATTGTACATAGGTATCGCTTCGAGAGATAAAGGCGTCAAGTCTGGAGAAACCAATACCTAAGTATCATCGACCTGCGCATTAAAGTGGCAGAAGATGCCATTTGACTTGGTGCGTTTTATTTGGATACGGCTGTCATAAGGGGCGACGCTGCTTTCTTCCAGTAAACGAGCGTTTGCGCCGCCGCTGCTGGTCAGAGCGAGTTCGGCGAGGGCAATGACGAATGAAACAGTTTTCCGAATATTCGTTCGATGTTCTGAGGTCCGGAGGGGAATTCATCCTATACCGCGGACGAGCATTGGGGGAGCCGCCAATCCTTGGGCTGGCTGCCAACGGGCAGCATCCTTTCGATCGCAATATGGAACGACTTGTCCACGAGCATGTCCTGGCGCCCGAACTCGATCCAGCGTGGGCGGCCCGCCCTATCGGATTTACGCGCCACAAGGGACAAGACGTGCTCGTGCTCGAGGACCATGGGGGCGAGCCGTTGGACCTGGTTCTCAGTCAGTCAGTTCAGCCGTGGGGCCTTGATAGATCGCTGGCAATAGCGATCGATTTGGCGAGGGCCGTCGGTCAAATGCATCGGCAAGGGCTCATTCACAAAGACATCAAGCCTGCCAACGTGCTTCTTGACGAGGGAGAACGGACGCGGCTGATGGGATTTGGTTTGGCTTCGCGGCTTAGAAGCGAGCGGAGAGCCGCTGCTCCGCCTGAAGTCATTGCCGGGACATTCGCGTATATGGCTCCGGA
>NZ_JBBNAM010000059.1:0-18336 GCF_037994425.1 Phyllobacterium sp. | reverse complement strand
AAGTGGCATCGCGCGGTGTTCTGGTGACGGGTCCCCTGCGAGAGGCGAACCCATTCGCTCGAGTGAGATATGGGAAGCTGTTCCTAGGCTCGCAAGGTCGAAATCGGAGCTTTTATCATGCCAGATGCAAAGCGAATTATCGATATGGATTATGGTGTGCGCTTTCACGCGCGGGTGTCGGCCCAACGACCGTGTTTGGTGTGTCGCGGGAAGGTATGGATCCTCGGGGCAAGCCCAGGATCACCGTGGGCCGGAAGAGGACCGCCGAGAGCTAGGCCAAGGGCGAAGCTGGCGAAGTCGACAGATACAAAAGACGAGGGAGGCTACTGACTACGCCGGCCAAATGTCCATACCCTTTCCTGCCCATCGTCCTCGGGCTTGAGCCGAGGATCCACGACAATTGACCGAATGCCGTATAGGCAGCGGGGGTTTGCCAAAACACGATGACTCTCTTGCAAAAATGAGGACGCCGCCTGTGAACGAACACAGGCGGCGCAAGTCAATATAAACTCAAGTCAGACGTCGGATTCGGCGGCGGCCCGGCGCTTTTTAACCTCGGCAACAATGCTTGCCGGCGAAAGATCGTTCGCAGCATCCGTCGCGCTTGGTGTTGCGCCGTTCTCTTCGGTCGCACGCGGTTCACGGACGCGGGCCGGGCCACGGCCACGAGGCGCACGGCGTGCAGGCTTGGCCTCGGCGCTTTCCATTGCAACAGGCGCCTCAGCCTCTTCCGGTTGGGCTTCAGGTTGAGGTTGTGGATGGCGCTGACTTGCAGTGTCGTCGTCATAGGCGACTTCTGCGGGCGTACCCTGTATCACCGGCTGTGGCCCGCTGCCATTGATCGGCTGATGCACGATGCGCTCGGCTTCGTTGCCGGTCTCATCGTCATAGCCCATATCCTCGTCCTGGTCGTCGCGATCGTCGCGCTGGAACTGGACGGGCGCCTGAGCTTGCGCCGCTAGAATGATTCGATTGTAGTGCTCGGCGTGCTGAAGATAGTTCTCGGCTATCACCCGGTCGCCGCTGCTCTGGGCATCACGTGCCAGAGTGGTGTATTTTTCGGCGATATGCTGAGCATTTCCCCGAATTTTTACGTCGGGTCCGTTGCTTTCGTAATTGCGGGATAGTGGGTTCGGACCTTTTCGGTTGTTGTTACCGCGTCCGCGCATGCGCCTATTCTGCTGTACTGGCCTCATACTTATCTCTTTTCAGAAAATCAGGGGCGCTGTTTTGCTCACCATTTGAGTCAAAAAGCTTCGCTTCTCAAGTGCCGACCTGAAGCGCGCCCCGCGCTTCAATCGCATCCAAAGTTTCATAAAACTTTTGTGCTGCCGCAAAAACCGTTTCTCCAAAGCTGTTTCCGAAGAAAAATCAAACACCCGGAAATTCCCTACCAACTTCTTGATAGGCAGAACCAGATTTGTTCGGTTTAGAGCGGTAATCGGAAACTATCCGTCTTCGCGCAAAATTCCAAGCCTTTTTTCAAGATTTTTATGCCGCTGTGAACAAAAGCGCCCTTTCGTGGCCGCCAATATCCGTCTTTGCGGCCTTCAGCACAAAATCTGATGCGACGAAAATCGCCTCGACGTCCGCGCGTTGATCAAAACCGATCTCCACGGCGACTGCCCCGCCCTGACGCAGATAACGCCCGGCTTGAGCAGCGATGATTCGGTATGGCCCAAGGCCGTCCTCACCGCCATCAAGCGCCCGGACAGGATCATGCAACACAACTTCGCGTTGTAGTCCTTCAATGTCGGCCGAACGTATATAGGGCGGGTTGGAGACGATAAGATCGTAACGCCCAGTTGCGGCGGAAAACCAATCCGAATGCAGACAGGCAAATCGCTCCGATACACCATTCAGTTGGGCATTTTCACGCGCCGTATCAAGGGCCTCGAGCGATATGTCGATGCCCACGGCTCGTAGTTGACTGAATTGATTAAGCAGCGCCAAGGCAATGGCGCCGGTTCCCGTACCGAGGTCAAGAAGATCGGCAACGCCAAGTTCGGTAATGCGATCGCGCAAAAACGGGAGTACAAGCTCCACGATCGCTTCGGTATCGGGGCGCGGTTCGAGCGTTTCTCTCGACAGGCTCAGTTCAATATCGAAAAAAGCCCGCTTGCCGATAATCCGGTGAACGGATTCGCCGTTCATTCGCCGGGTAAGCGCCAAGTCCAGTCGAGTATTCGCTTCCAAATCGATCGGCCGATCAGGATTTCGGATCGATTCGAGTTGATCGGTATCGGTGATCCATTCAACCAGAAGGCGAGCATCGAGCGCAGCGGTTTCAATGCCGGCGCCCAAAAGTCGATCACGCGCCTGTTTGTGCACGTCGGCAAGGCGCGCCATCGTCATAGCGCATCGTTCATCTGGGCAAGCAACGCCGTCTGATGATCGGAGATCAAGGCGCCGATGAGTTCGTCGAGATCGCCTTCCATGATGCGATCGAGCTTGTACAGCGTCAGGTTGATGCGGTGATCCGTCACACGTCCCTGCGGGAAATTGTAGGTACGGATACGCTCCGAACGATCGCCGGAGCCCACCTGGCTGCGGCGCGCTTCCGAGCGCTCGCTATCCGCTTTCTGGCGCTGCATATCGAAAAGGCGCGAGCGCAGCACCTGCATGGCGCGCGCCCGGTTCTGGTGCTGGGATTTTTCCGCCTGCACGACAACGATGCCTGAGGGGAGGTGTGTGATTCGGACGGCCGAATCGGTGGTATTGACATGCTGGCCACCGGAGCCGGAAGCACGCATGGTATCGATACGGATGTCTTCCTGGCGGATATCGATGTCGATCTCTTCCGCTTCCGGCAAAACGGCGACCGTGGCCGCCGATGTATGGATGCGTCCGCTGGCTTCCGTGTCGGGTACGCGCTGCACACGGTGAACCCCCGATTCGAACTTGAGCTTTGCAAAGACGCCCTTGCCGGAAACCATGGCGATAACTTCCTTGTAGCCGCCAGCCTCACCATCGCTTGCTGAAATCAGCTCGACGCGCCAGCCGTTCGCGGCGGCGTAGCGTTCGTACATGCGAAAGAGATCGCCAGCAAAAAGCGCAGCTTCCGACCCGCCCGTTCCGGCGCGGATTTCGAGGATCGCGTTGCGCTCGTCGGCAACGTCCTTCGGCAAGAGAAGAACCTGTATGTCCTTTTCGAGTTCACTGATCCGTTCGTCGATCTCGGGCAGTTCGGCCTCGGCAAGCTCGCGCATGTCCCGGTCGATCGATGCGTCGTCGAGCATCGCCTGAAGCCCGTCAGCTTCGCTGCGCGCGGCGAGAAGCTCGCGAATCTTGGCGACGACGGGCTCCAGTTCGGAATACTCCGATGCAAGCTTCACATAGGTCTCGGAATCGGGATTGCTCGACATCTGCGTTTCCATCATGGAAAAACGCTTCAGCAGCTGATCCATACGATCCTGCGGAATGGACATTATCAAGAACCTCTAGAGTGGGACGCCGGCTCGCTCTGCGAACTTGGTCAGAACATGGCGCAACGTTCCCGTCTCGCCGTGATTGTCGATCGCATCTTTGAGCTGCGCGCTGAGTTCGCCGACGTCGAGCGAGCCAAGCATGGCCTTGACCGGACCGATCGCGGCCGGCGACATGGATATGGAACGATAGCCGAGCCCGATCAACGCCATGGCCGACAAGGGTTTGCCAGCCATCTCGCCGCACAACGTCACATTCGTATGGTTGCGCTCGCCTGCCTCGGCGATCTGGCGCAGCACCCGCAAGAATGGCACGCAAAGATTGTCGAAACGGTTGTTGATGATCGAATTGCCCCGATCTACCGCCATCACGAACTGAAACAGGTCGTTGGAGCCGACCGAAACGAAATCGACTTCAGCCATCAATTCATCGAGCTGCCAAAGCAGCGAGGGAACCTCGACCATGGCCCCGATCTTGACGCGCGTCGGCAGATCATAGGCAAAGCGCGACAGGTGCTGGACCTCGCGGTTGATGAGTTCGCTCGCCTTGCGCACCTCATGCACTTCCGTGACCATCGGCAGCATCAACCGAAGCTCGCGTCCGCCGGCAGCCTTGAGCAGGGCGCGCACCTGCGTGCGCAGCAAGCCCGGTCGATCGAGCGTCAGGCGCAGGGCGCGCCAGCCCATCGCCGGGTTTTCCTCGTTCACATTGCTGCGGAAATAGGGCAGCACCTTGTCGCCGCCAATATCGAGCGTGCGGAAGGTGACCGGGCGGTCGCCGGCTGCATCGAGCACGGATCGATAGAGTCGCTCCTGCTGCTCAGCGCGTGGAAATGTCGATGCCACCATGAACTGGAGCTCAGTCCTGAACAGGCCGATACCCGCAGCCCCCGCTTCGGCCAGCTGTGGGAGATCGACCAGGAGCCCGGCATTCATCAACAGCGAGATTTCCACGCCATCCTTGGTGATCGATGGCTTGTCGCGCAATTCGCGATAGAGAGCCTGGCGCTTGGCGCGGAACCGCACCTTCTCAGAATAGGCGGCTTCGACGTCGGATTGCGGCCGAAGGTGCACGCGCCCGTCATCCCCATCGACAATCACGGCGTCGTTGTTTTCCGCCATGGAAACGACGCCCTTGACCTGGCCCGCCACCGGGATGCCCATGGCACGCGCAACGATGACCACATGGCTGGTTGCAGCTCCATCTTCGAGAACTAGGCCGCGCAGCCGCTCGCGGGGGTAGTCGAGCAGTTCGGCCGCGCCCATCGAGCGGGCGATGATAATCGCATCCTTTGCAAGCGTGCCCGCCATCGTCTTGACGTCGCGCCCCATCAACTGGCGCAGCAGCCGGTTGGCAAGGTCATCGAAATCGCTGAGACGCTCGCGCATATACGGGTCGGTCAGATGCATCATGCGGGCGCGCGTATCGCTCTGCACCTTCTCGACCGCGGCTTCCGCCGTCAGGCCATTGCGGATCGCCTCTTCGAGACGCCGCACCCAGCCGGTGTCATGTGCGAACATACGGTAGGCCTCGAGCACCTCGCGATGCTCACCCTCGAATGCTACGTCGCGGCGCGACAGCATATCGTCGATTGAAATGCGCAGCGATCCGAGCGAACTCTCGAGCCTGTCGATTTCCGCATTGATGTCTTCGTTGAAGAGATTGGTGACGACGATACGCGGCTCGTGCAGGACGACGTGGCCGAGGCCGACTCCGTCGTTGAAGGCGCTACCGCTAAAGCTCATCGGCTTGCCAAGATCGAGTTCGACGCCCGGACGCGCAATCCGCGGGATTTCACCGGCTGCGACCATCTCCGCAAGGACCATTGCCGTGGTCTCGAGCGCTTCGACCTCGTCTTCGCGATAGACCCGTTTTGTTCGGTTCTGCACAACCAGAACACCGAGTGTGCGCCCTGCCCGCAAGATCGGCACACCCAGGAACGAATTGTAAATTTCTTCGCCCGTTTCAGGCAGATAGGCGAATGCCGGATGGGCCTGAGCATCAGTCAGGTTCAGCGGCCTTGCACTTGCGGCAATGGTGCCGACGAGGCCCTGGCCGAGGCGAAGTTGCGCCAGGTGAACGGCAGAGGGATTGAGGCCCTCGGTTGCATAGAGTTCGAGCACGCCATCCGAGCGCAGCACGTAGAACGAGCACACTTCCGCGACCATGTTCTGCGCAATCTCGCGAACAATGCGGTCGAGCCTCTCTTGTGGCTCAAGAGCCTCCGCCATCAATTCGCGGAGGCGCTTCAGCATCACACGAGGGCCACTTATCGGGTCGCGTGTAGGCACCGGATGCCTTTCTCCCATTGTCAGTCGTGGCAAGGGCGCCGGGACCTTACCAAATCAGTCGATCTATCATGTCAGTCGGCGCTGACGCCGACAAACAGAATCTCGCTCGTTAATGCTTATCGAGACCGTACACAGAATGCAAAGTGCGTACGGCGAGTTCCGCGTAGGGGCCGTCAATAAGGATGGAGATCTTGATCTCGGAAGTCGTGATCGCGCGGATGTTGATCCCCTTGTCGGCAAGGGCGCGGAACGCCGTGGCTGCGACGCCCGCATGGCTGCGCATGCCAATGCCGATGACGGAGACTTTGACCATGCCCGCCTCGGACTGGATCACGTCGAAGCCGACGTCCTGTTTAACCTTTTCGAGCACGACCAGCGCCTTCTCGAGATCGCCGGTCGGCACCGTGAACGTCATGTCGGTTTTTGATCCGTCCTCGGAGATATTCTGGACGATCATGTCGACGTTGATGTGGGCCTCGGCGAGCGGGCCGAAGATACCGGCGGAGATGCCGGGACGGTCAGCAACACGCCGCAACGAAATCTGAGCCTCGTCCTTGGCGTAGGCAATTCCTGTGACAACCTGCTGTTCCACGATTTCTTCCTCGTCGCAAATAAGTGTTCCGGGCGGATTGATCAGATCGCCCATGCCCGGTGCATCGGGATCTTCGAAGCTGGATCTGACAAATGTGCGCACTTTGTGCACCATGGCAAGTTCGACCGAACGCACCTGCAGCACTTTGGCACCGAGCGACGCCATCTCCAGCATCTCTTCGAAGGAGATACGCGAAAGCCGGCGCGCCTTGGGCTCGACGCGCGGGTCGGTCGTATAGACGCCATCGACATCCGTATAGATGTCGCAGCGATCAGCCTTCACCGCAGCCGCAATGGCAACTGCGCTTGTATCCGAACCGCCGCGTCCCAGCGTCGCAATGCGGTTGTCGGGGCCGATGCCCTGAAAACCGGCGACAACCGCAACCTGGCCTTCCTTGAACCGTTCGATCAGGAATGAACCGTCGATATCGACAATCCGGGCCGCGCCATGCGCGCTGTCGGTTTTGATCGGGATTTGCCAGCCCTGCCAGGAGCGGGCATGAATGCCCATGGACTGTAGCGCAATGGCAAGCAGCCCGGACGTTACCTGCTCCCCGGATGCCACGATGGCGTCGTATTCACGCGCGTCGTGCATCGGCGAGGTCTGCCGCGTCCAAGCCACAAGTTCATTGGTCTTTCCCGCCATTGCCGAGACAACGACCGCAACCTCGTGCCCTGCGTCGACCTCGCGTTTGACATGCCTGGCCACATTGCGGATGCGGTCAATATCGGCCACCGAAGTGCCGCCGAATTTCATCACGATGCGTGCCATGGAAATTACCGTTCTGGAAAGGCCTGAAACTGGATCGGAAAAGAGTCACCTGAAATGAAATGGCTCTTTGCCGAATGAATGCGGCCTCCCATAACGAAATTATCGGCCGACTGCAAGAATGCGAATGATCAGCGCGGTCTCGAATGCCATTCTTCGCGCCGGCTGATATTGCTCTATTTGCGCCTTGACATTTTCTGTCGGAAGGGGCCACTCGAAAACAGTCAAAGAGGATAAGGCCATGGCGACAACCGAACGCAGTACCATTGATGCCGCAGAAGTCGAGCGCTTCTCGCGCATGGCCGCCGAGTGGTGGAACCCGCAGGGCAAGTTCCGCCCGTTGCACAAGTTCAATCCAACACGCCTCGCCTATATCAAGGAAAAAGTCTGCGCTCACTACGCCATCGACCCTCACCGACCAATGCCCTTTTCCGGACTGCGCATTCTCGATATCGGCTGCGGCGGCGGCCTCCTCTGTGAGCCGATGGCGCGGCTCGGTGCGACTGTCGTCGGCGCTGACGCCGGCGAGACCAATATCGAGGTTGCAAAAATTCACGCAGGGCAAAGCGGCCTTGCCATCGATTATCGCGCGACGACGGCCGAGGCTTTAGCGGAAGCCGGCGAGCAATTCGACATCGTCCTCAACATGGAAGTGGTCGAGCACGTCGCCGATGTGGAGCTTTACATGTCTGCGTGCGCGCAGATGGTGAAACCCGGTGGCCTGACCTTCGTCGCCACCATCAACCGTACATTGAAGGCATTCGGGCTTGCCATACTCGGTGCCGAGTACGTGTTACGGTGGCTCCCGCGCGGAACGCACCAGTATGACAAGCTGGTGCGTCCGGACGAACTCGAAACGGCGTTGGTGCGATCCGGATTGCAAGTCCTCGAAAAGGTGGGCGTGACCTACAGCCCGCTCAGCGACAGCTGGAACCGTTCCCGCGACACCGACGTCAACTACATGGTGCTCGCTACGCGGCCTCAGTAACCTCTGGCTCTTTCGCCTCCATGCGCTGGGCCTTCGTCGTCATGAGGACGCCGATCGTGATGATGGCGGCTCCCGCCCAGGTCGCAAACTGATAACCTTCGCCGAGAAACAATGTTCCGGCAAGAAGGGCGACCGCTGCCCCGACATAGCCGATCTGGCTGAGATATACGGGCCCGCCGACAGCCTGGAGCCGGAAATACAGCGCAAACATGCAGGCCGAAGCCAATACCTGAGCGACAACCAGCCACGGTACTCCAGCGAGGGGCGCAATTGGGAATTCGCCCGTCATGAAAAAAATAACCGGGACGAGCATGATCGCCGTCATCAGGTGGCTGCAGGCCGCAAGCTCGGTCGGGTCGGCACCGGCCGGCCAGTCTATCGTCCGGTAGACGTTTCCGAGCGCGAGCAGAACCGGAATAAGCAACCCGATCACAACCCAGAACGGATCGGCAGGCTGCCCAACCTGACCGCGGGTGGAGCCGACGATGACTGCGCCGGCAAAGCCGACAAGAATGCCAAGGAGGCCGAGCGTGTTCGGGCTGCGCAACTTCAACAATACCGAGAGCAGCAGCGTGAACACCGGCGACAGCGTATACATGATGCCCGTATACCCCGATCCGAGATGCGGGATCGCCGAAAGCGTCATCAGATTGGGGACGGCATAGGAAACGAACGCCGCGATGATGTAATAGCGCAGCATGCGTGCGTTCAGCTTCGGCCGCTTGCCCATGATGAGAAAGGCCGCAAGCAGTACCGTCCCTGCGCCGAGCGAGATGACGAATGCCCAGACCGACGGCGCAATGCCAGCCGCGAATGCAAGTTTGCCGAAGGGAAGCGTCAATCCGAGAAAGGTGCCGGTCAGAACCAGCAGCACGGCGGCGGAGTTAAGCAGTTGCATCGAAGAATCACCTGGTTCCGAGACGAGAACCTTAGATGCTAGTTCCAATGCAAGATCAATTGTGCTCTTCGGGAAAGACTGGAAGCGGCATGACATCAACGCCATCATCAAGAAGCGATTTGACTTCCTCCTGGGAGGCTTCGCCGTATATGCCGCGCTTCTCAACCTCGCCAAAATGGATCTTGCGCGCCTCCTCGGCAAAGTCGCCGCCGACGTAGTCGGCGTTCTCACGCACCTTCTTGGTCATTTCCTTGAGCTCGCTAACCATCTTGCTCATGGCAACGGCAATCTTTTCCTTCTGGCGCCCCGTGGTCAGCGATGGTGCCATCAGGGACTTGCCGATTTTATGCGAGCCGCATTCCGGGCAGTTCACCAGACGCTTTTCAACTTGAGAATCGAAGTCATCATTGCTGCGGAACCACCCCTCAAATTCGTGTTCGTGATCGCAGTGGAGCGAAAACCGGATCATGATGCCACGTCGAGCCTTGTCTTTTCCCCATCGTTCTCAACGATCAATCCAAACGGGCGGGCATTCTTGAGGTTGGGTACCTTTGCGCGGGCGGCGGCACTCAATGCCGGATCGATATCGGCAACAATAATCGCCGGGTCAGCATGGGCGGCTTCCGCCAAGACTTCGCCCCATGGAGCAACGATCAGCGAATGGCCATAGGTCTCGCGCCCATCTTCGTGTACGCCGCCCTGCGCCGCCGAAATCATGAAAGCGCCGTTTTCGATTGCTCGGGCCCGCTGCAATACATGCCAATGCGCCTCGCCGGTCTGGCGGGTGAAAGCCGCGGGAGCGGATATGATTGTTGCGCCGGCAAGCGCCTGGGCCCGGAAAAGCTGCGGGAAACGCACGTCGTAGCAGATGGCCAGCCCGAGGCGCGCAAACGGTAAATCGACGACGACCGTGTCGGAACCGGGAGCGTATATCGCGGACTCGCGCCAGCTCTCGCCGTTGTCGAGATCGACATCGAACATATGAATCTTGTCGTAGCGCGTCAAAACCTTGCCATCCGGTCCGAACAGGAAAGCGCGGTTGGCAATCTTGCCATCATCGCGGGCGATCGGCGTAGAACCGATGTGGAGGTGGATAGCGTGTTTGGCTGCAAGCCCGGCCGCAGTTTTGACGATTACGTCATCGTTTTCGCCCCTGAGCACGCTGGCCAGCGCCTTGCGGTCCCGCTGCAACGCGCCAGTCATTTCCGGGGTCTGGATATAGACAGCACCCTTGCCCGCCGCCTCCGCCACATATTCAGCGAGGTCAGCGGCATTGCGCTCAGGATCCACGCCGGAGCGCATCTGGATTGCGGCTGCACGAAATGACGTCATTTTATCATCCATCCTCAAGCGAGTTCGCCGGTCTTCAACAGTGGGTCGAGACGGCCCTGGTTTTCGAGCGCATACAGATCATCACAACCGCCGACATGGGTCTGGCCGATGAATATCTGCGGATATGTCGTACGCCCATTGGCGCGCGCCAGCATTTCCTGACGTGCAGACGGCACAAGTGTCGCATTGTGTTCGACAAAGGCAACGCCCTTCTCCGCAAGCAGGCTCTTGGCCGCCGTGCAATAGCCGCAACCGTTACGCGTATAGATCGTCACATCAACCATTCAATTACTCCACGTTGCTCTTATATAGGCATGAAAAATTAACGCGAAAAGACCCGTTCTTTGCGGCATCTCGCCCTCAAACTGGCAATTCTTTAGACAAGGCGCGGCTGAAGGTGAGGACATCTACCCGTGATGCGCCGCCTCGCAGCAGCGCGCGCGACGCGGCTTTGACGGTCGCTCCGGTTGTATAGACATCGTCAATCAGAAGCACGCTCCTTCCCTTCACCTTGATTTCCTGGGCTTCGGGCACCTTGAAAGCGTCGCTCATGTTGAGCCTGCGTGCATTCATACCAAGGCCTACCTGCTGTTTGGTCGGTTTGACGCGCCTCAGCGCGTCCGGATCGAAGGCTTTGCCACCCGTTCGTGCGAGGTGCCGGGCAAGCTCAGCCGATTGATTGAAGCGGCGAAACCAGAAGCGCCGGGCATGCAGCGGCACCGGTACGATGATATCGCAACCATCGAGAAGTTCGACGCCGGCGCGCAACATCCAGCGCGCCATCCATGGCCCGAGGTCGGTGCGGTCATTGTATTTCAGCCGGTGCACCATTTCGGCGATGACGCCTTCATGTACGGCAACCGATCGGGCACGCCCGAACGGCGGCGGATCGGCAATTGCTTCCGCAGAAACGATTTCACTGCCGAGGTCGTGGCTGAATGGTGTTCCGAGGACAGGACAATATGGTTTCTCGATGAAGCGCACGTTTGACCAGCAGGAACCGCACAGACTTCCCGGCTCGGCGACAAGCCTTTCGCATCCGGAACACACCGGTGGGAACAATAGCCCGGAAATCTGGCGCATTATCGAGCGGGCAAGGCAAAGCGCCGTCTTCTTCAAAGTTTCCGCACCAGTTTTCATTGCATTTCGTTCCAAAGCGACGCATCTACCGGGTTGACTATACTGCGATCAGAGAAATTCGAAATGGAACGGCATCAGGTTTTCGACCGGCAATTGTTGCTAGCCCGACGTCTGCGAGCACTCCGCCAGCATGGTAGCTCGGCTGATTTCCTACTGGCGCGGGTAGCTGATGATCTTGAGGAACGCCTCGCCGCCGTCGAGCGCAGGTTCGATGTCGCTGTCGACCTGGTCGGCTACAACGGCCTCGCAGCGCAGGCATTGCAGCGGTCGCACAAGACCGGGGCGGTGATTCGCGTTGAACAGGATGCAGGCTTTCTCGATGCGTCGTTTCCGGCGATTGTCGCTGACGAAGAGGTGCTGCCCCTGAAAACGGGAAGCGTCGACCTGATCGTATCCCTCCTTTCGCTGCACCTGACCAACGACACGCCGGGCACGCTGCTGCAAATCAGGAGGGCGCTCAAGCCCGACGGCCTATTCCTCGGGGCGATGGCAGGTGAGAATACGCTTGGTGAATTGCGCGAATGCCTGCTCGCGGCCGAAAGCGAAATCTATGGCGGAGCGTCGCCCCGTGTTGCACCGTTCGCGGATGTGCGCGATGCGGGCGGTCTTCTGCAGCGGGCCGGTTTCACGCTTCCGGTCACCGACGTCGAAACTTACACCGTTCGTTACGATTCTCTATTCGCGTTGATGCGCGATCTGCGCGCCATGGGCATGCAGAACGCCCTCCTCGGCCGGTCACGCAAGCCGGTCTCGCGCCGGTTTTTCATGCGAGCGGCGGAAATCTATGCGGAGCGTTTCAGCGACCCGGACGGGCGCATCCGGGCGACGTTCTCGTTTATCTGGATGTCGGGCTGGGCCGCGCATGATTCTCAGCAGAAACCCCTGAAACCAGGTTCGGCCAAAGCTAAGCTCGCGGATTTTCTTACGAGCGTCGAAAGCCTTGAAAAGAAGTAGGGATCAGCAATCGCCGCTCTGCGACCCATCGCTCTTGATAATGCAGACCGCATTCGGTGAGCGCTGCAGTACACTACGGTGAATTGTGTAGGTTGAAGTGGACGGATCAGCTTTCCTGACCGAGCCAGTGGCAATCTCGTCGAGGGATCGCGCGGCGGAATAGTCGACGACGGCCTGCGAACCGCGATCGGCAAGTGGCGCAATAATAAGTGCAAGCGCAATGGCCGCCGAACCGAACAACAGCGTGATGCGCAGCAGCCCGGTACCTGCGTTCAGAAGCGTCCCGGATAGCCGCGGATCATCCTCGCGATAGTCTTCCTTGCGCGCCATGCCCCACCTGAAACTTTAATGCCCCAATTCGGCTAAAAGTCGCTCAATCAGGTGAAGGATTCATTAACAATCCCCTATCTGAGGTTGCGCTCAGAGAAGATCGATCAAAAACGGGATCAGTGGAATATCGGCCGGCGGCATGGGATAGTCGCGCATATCTTTTGGCCTGACCCATTTCAGCGCCTGCCCTTCCATGGGACGTGGAATGCCTTCATAGCGGCGGCAGATAAACAGCGGCATCAGCAGATGGAACGTCTCATAGGTATGGCTCGCGAAAGTGAGCGGTGCAAGGCAGGCGGATTTGACGATAATGCCAAGTTCTTCATGTAGTTCGCGAATGAGGCTGGCTTCGGGCGTTTCGCCAGGATCGACCTTGCCGCCAGGAAACTCCCAAAGCCCCGCGAGAGACTTGCCCTCCGGACGCTGGGTCAAAAGGACACGACCGTCGGCATCAACGAGTGCACAGGCTGTGACCAACAAGATGGAGTGGGAGGTGCGCTCACTCATGATCGGGCGCCTGTCTGTAAGCGTAACGATAGGCTTCCTTGAATCCCAGCTGCTCGTAAAGCTTGATCGCCGCGGTATTGGCGACCTCAACCTGCAGCCACGCCTTTTTCGCGCCGTGCTGCTCTGCCCATTTCAACGCCGACCGAACGATCGCGCGGCCGAGGCCCGTGCGGCGATGCTTCGCTGCCGTGGTGATATTGAATAAGCCGACGAGCGCTCCATCCTGTACGCCGATCGCCGTGGCGGCCGGCTCGGCGTTCTCCTCGATGACGAAGAGACCCTTCGAAGGTTTGATCCCGCTGATGACTTCGAAGAGACCCGGCTTTACCGAAGGGTCGGCCCCTTGCACCTTGATCGAGGCGTCGATGAACCTGCCTATATCCTTGAGCGGGATTTGATCGATTGCATCGCCGACATCGACATGCGCGAGATCGGCAACCATGACCATCGATTCATCAAATCGCGCCCAGCCGATACTTTCGAGATACGCGTCAAGTTCCCGCGGCGCCAGGGGCGAAAGCCTGAAGATCGGTGGCCTGCCATAGGCCCGGAAGCGTTGCGCAGCACGTGCGACACGGTTTTCCATATCGGCGATGTCGCCAGGATCGAGCGGATTAACTGAATTGAGCCGTTTTGAAGGATGGCTCGCAGTAATGCGAATGGCCCAGCTTCCGTCATAATGAACCGAGGAAGCCGGCCAAGCCCTGAATCCAACCGCCTCAATCTGTCTGATCTTCGCCAGTTGCATTCGCTATCCTTGTATGAGCAAGCGACCTTAGCTGCGGTAATCGCCGTTGATGGCGACATATTCCTTCGTGAGGTCGCAGGTCCAAACGGTCGCCTTGCCCTTGCCGAGGCCTATATCGACGCGGATTTTGATATCCTCGTTCTTCATGTAAGCAGAGGTTGCCTCTTCAGAATAGTCCGGATCTCGTTCGCCGTCGCGTGCAACGCGGATGTCGCCGAACCAGATCGCGAGGCGGTCACGGTCCGCCGGCTCGCCCGCCTTGCCGACCGCCATGACGATTCGGCCCCAATTGGCATCCTCACCCGCAGCCGCAGTCTTGACGAGTGGCGAATTGGCGATCGAAAGTCCAATGCGCTTGGCCGACCGGTCCGATGTTGCTCCGGTCACCGTGATTTCGAGCATCTTGCGGGCGCCCTCGCCGTCGCGAACGACCTGCAGGGCAAGGTTCCTCAGGACTCGGTCGAGTGCCTTACTGAAATCCTTGAGCCTTTTGTCCTTGGCCTTCGTGACCCGCTCGGCACCGCGCTCGGCGGCGGAACCCGTCGCAAAGAGCAAGAGCGTGTCCGAGGTTGAAGTGTCGCTGTCGACGGTGACGGAATTGAAGCTCTTCCCGACGGATTTTGACAGGAGCTTCTGCAAAACATCCGACTCGATCGGTGCGTCCGTCGCAACAAACGACAGCATCGTTGCCATGTCAGGCGCAATCATGCCAGCGCCCTTGGCGATGCCATTGATGGTGACCGGAACGCCGCCAAGGAGGACGGTCTCCGTTGCGACCTTGGGGAACGTGTCCGTCGTCATGATGGCGCTGGCAGCTTCCTGCCAGTAGCCGGGAACGGCCTTCTTGGTCATGTCTCCGAGGAGATGGCTGAATTTTCCTGCATCGAGCGGTTCGCCAATAACACCTGTCGAAGCGAGAAAGACTTCGCCGGGCTTGCAGCCCACCGCCTTCGCCGCCGCTGCAGCTGTAAGCCTGGTCGATTCACGGCCCTTCTTCCCGGTAAAGGCATTGGCATTGCCGGAATTGACGACGACGGCACGCGCCTTGCCGCCTTCGAGACTGTCGCGGCAGAAATCGACCGCAGCTGACGGACATTTAGACTTGGTGAAGACGCCAGCAACCGCCGCTGGCTTGTCGAAGACGATCATAAGGACGTCAGTGCGGCCCTTGTACTTGATGCCCGCCTCGGCAGTGGCAATCCTGGCACCATGGATTTCCGGCATGGCAGGGTAATGTTTCGGTGCCAGTGGAGAGACAGACGTAGACATCGGCGACCTCGAAAAGCGCATGTGACAAGGTTGGATAAGATGAAGGAACCCGGCGCATCTGCGCCGGGTCCCGATATATTACTGCTGCTGCGCTTCCATGGCGGCCTTCATGGCCTTTTCGGTTTCGGGATCGCCATATTCGATCTTCAGATCGCCCCGATCCTTCTTGACGAGGTCGAGATAGCGCTCACGAATGAGGAGCGACTTTACCTGTTCCTTGACCTGGTCGAATGCAGGCGGCTGCTGCACGCGCTTGTCTTCCAGCTTGATGACGTGGAAGCCGAACTGGGTCTGCACCGGTACCTTGCTGTATTTGCCGATTTCGAGTTCGTTGGCCGCCTTCTCGAATTCGGGCACCATCTGGCCGGGTCCGAAATAACCGAGATCACCGCCTTGGGCAGCCGAACCGTCCGTCGACTTGGCCTTGGCCACATCCTCAAATGACGCGCCGCCATCAAGCTCCTTGATGATGGCCTCAGCCTCTTCCTTGGTTTTTACCAGGATGTGGCGTGCACGCACTTCGTTCTGCGGCGGCATCGCAGCGATTTCCTTGTCGTAGCGGGCGCGGATGTCAGCATCCGTGATCTTGTCGACGACCTGCTGCTTGAAATAGTCATTGTGAAGCGCGCGGTCCTTGAGGAATTCGAGGCGGGCCTTGAAATCAGGCGTCTGGTCGAGCTTTTCGGATTCGGCCTTCGCTGCCAGCGACTTGATGTCGATGATCGCAGCTAGAGCCGCCAAACGCCGCTGTTCTTCCGGCAGCCGTGAGAATTGCGGATCAAGGTCGGCGGCAATCTGGTCCACGTCCTTCACGGTGACTTTCTCACCGTTGACGGTCGCGAGAACCTTGTCGGGATCGACCTTGGCCGGTGCTGCCTGAGCTGCATCGGCTTTGGGAGCTTCTGTTTTGCCTGCGTCCTGAGCCAATGCCAGAGTGGAAACACCGGTCAAAAGCAGTGCAGCAGTCATCAATGAAAGAGTTTTACGTAAATGCGTCATGGGTCAATTTCTCCTCGGAAGGACCGGTACGTGCTAGGAATGCGGCAGAATTTTGCTATGGCGAAGCGATCAATCGCTTGCTGCTTCAACATTGACATAATTCGAGCCCCCTCTTATCTGTCCATCGGCTTTGCGTCCAGATAGCTTGGCAACCATATGCTTATAGATTTGGCTTGGTGTCCGTATTGTAACAGGCATGCTTAATGCGGGCGGCGGGCGCCACAAAAAATGCCGGGATTCCTGGCAAAACGGATTAGAGAGGACCAGGGATGGTCAGTTTCGGCGGCCTTGCCCGCAAGATTTTCGGCTCCTCGAACGAGCGCCGTGTCAGAGGCTTCAAACCCCGCGTTGAGGCAATCAACGCGCTTGAAGCAGAAATATCATCACTCACCGACGAACAGCTGAAGGCGAAAACGGCGGAGTTCCGCGCGCAACTCGCCGAGGGCACCAAGGTCGACGACCTGCTGATTCCGGCATTTGCCGTCGTGCGCGAGGCCGCCAAGCGTGTACTCGGCATGCGTCCCTTCGACGTACAGTTGATCGGCGGCATGGTTCTCCACCAGGGCGGCATCTCGGAGATGCGCACGGGTGAAGGCAAGACGCTGGTTGCTACCCTCCCCGTCTATCTGAATGCCTTGGAGGGCAAGGGCGTTCATGTCGTGACCGTGAACGACTACCTTGCGACGCGTGATGCGCATTGGATGGGCCAGCTCTACAATTTCCTCGGCCTAACGTACGGCATCATCGTCCATGGTCTTGACGACGAGGAACGCGCAGCGGCTTACAATGCCGATATCACCTACGCCACCAATAATGAGCTTGGCTTCGACTATCTGCGCGACAACATGAAATATGAGCGCTCGCAGATGGTCCAGCGCCCGCACCACTACGCTATCGTCGATGAAGTCGATTCGATCCTCGTCGACGAGGCACGTACGCCGCTTATCATCTCCGGTCCGCTCGACGATCGCTCCGACTTCTACAACCTCATCGACACCTTCATCCTGCCGCTGAAGCCAGAGGACTACGAAGTCGACGAAAAGCAGAAGACCGCGATCTTCACCGAAGAAGGGACCGAGAAGCTCGAAAACCTTCTGCGGGACGCGGGTCATCTCAAGGGCGAAGGTCTCTACGATATCGAGAACGTTGCGGTCGTGCATCACGTCAACAATGCGTTGCGCGCCCACAAACTGTTCCAGAAGGACAAGGACTACATCGTTCGCGGCGATGAAATCGTCATCATCGATGAATTCACCGGCCGCATGATGCCGGGCCGACGCTTCTCGGAAGGCCTGCATCAAGCCCTCGAAGCCAAGGAACATGTGGCGATCCAGCCAGAAAACCAGACCCTCGCATCGATTACCTTCCAGAATTACTTCCGCATGTACAAGAAGCTCGCCGGGATGACCGGTACCGCTTCAACGGAAGCGGAGGAATTCGCCAACATTTATGGCCTCGAAGTCACGGAAATTCCGACCAATCTGCCGGTACAGCGTAGGGACGAGGACGACGAGGTCTACCGGACTGTCGAGGAAAAATACAAGGCGATTATCCGCGATATCCGCGAAGCGACGGCCAAGGGCCAGCCGATCCTCGTCGGAACGACGTCGATCGAGAAGTCCGAACACCTTGCCGAACGCCTCCGCAAGGAAGGCTTCAAGGATTTCCAGGTCCTCAACGCGCGCTATCACGAGCAGGAAGCCTTTATCGTCGCACAGGCTGGTGTCCCCGGCGCATTGACCATTGCCACGAACATGGCCGGTCGCGGTACCGACATCCAGCTCGGCGGCAATCTCGACATGCGAATAAAGGCTGAACTCGACGACATGCCTGCCGGCGAAGAGCGCAAGGCCAAGGAAATTGCAATCCGCGAGGACATTGCACGGCTCAAGGAAAAGGCACTTGCTGCTGGCGGCCTTTACGTGCTTGCCACCGAACGCCATGAAAGTCGCCGCATCGACAACCAGTTGCGCGGCCGTTCCGGCCGTCAGGGCGATCCGGGCCGCTCGAAGTTCTTCCTGTCGCTGCAGGACGATCTGATGCGCATTTTCGGCTCCGAGCGCATGGACGGCATGCTGCAGAAACTCGGCCTCA
>NZ_JBBNAM010000058.1:0-1462 GCF_037994425.1 Phyllobacterium sp. | reverse complement strand
CGCCGACCCCAAGGATGGCAAGCCGACCCGTGTTGGCTTCAAGGTCCTGGAAGACGGCAAGAAGGTACGTGTAGCAAAGCGTTCAGGAGATCTGATCGATGGCTGATGCAAAAATCGAACCCCGCTTGAAGAAGCAGTACCAGGAAGTGGTGCGTAAGGCTCTTCTCGAGCAGTTCAAATATGACAACGAGATGCAGATACCGCGCATCACCAAGGTTGTCCTCAACATGGGCGTTGGTGAAGCAACTGCTGACTCCAAGAAGCCAACTGTCGCAGCTGAAGATCTGGCATTGATTGCTGGTCAGAAGCCGGTTATTACGCGTGCGCGCAATTCGATCGCTACCTTCAAGGTTCGCGAGAATATGCCGATCGGAACGAAGGTTACACTTCGTAAAGAGCGCATGTATGAATTCATTGATCGCCTGATCACGATAGCGCTGCCGCGCGTTCGAGATTTCCGCGGCCTGAATCCAAAGAGCTTTGACGGTCGTGGTAATTTTGCCATGGGCATCAAGGAGCACATTGTGTTCCCGGAAATCAACTACGACAAGGTTGATCAGATCTGGGGCATGGACATCATCGTTTGTACGACTGCAAAGACGGATGATGAAGCACGCGCACTGCTGCGCGCCTTCAACTTCCCCTTCCGCCAGTAACGGCAAGCGTAGCGAGGTATTTGAAATGGCTAAGACGAGCGCAGTCGAAAAGAACAAGCGCCGTGGTCTGCTGGTGAAGCGTTTCGCTGCAAAGCGCGCACGCCTGAAGGCTATCGTGATGAACCAGTCGCTGCCGCTGGATGAGCGCTTTCGCGCCACCATTCAGCTGGCGGAACTGCCACGCAATTCCACCAAGGTTCGTATTCGCAATCGTTGCGAAGTTTCGGGCCGTCCGCGCGGTTTCTACCGCAAGCTTAGAATGTCGCGTATCGCATTGCGCCAGCTGGGTTCGTCCGGCCAGGTGCCCGGCGTCGTGAAGTCGAGCTGGTAAGGGAGCAAACAGATGTCTGTAAATGATCCTCTCGGCGATATGCTGACCCGCATCCGCAACGCGACGATGCGTAAGAAGGGCAAGGTTTCGACCCCTGCTTCCAAGCTTCGCGCCCGCGTTCTGGATGTTCTTCAGTCCGAAGGCTATATCCGTGGATATAGCCAGGTTGATTTCGAAAACGGCAAGTCCGAGATCGAAATCGAGCTGAAGTATTTTGAAAATGTACCGGTAATTCGCGAAATTACCCGTATTTCGAAGCCCGGCCGTCGCGTTTACGTTTCGGTCAAGTCGATCCCGCAGGTTGCAAACGGCCTTGGTATTTCGATCCTGTCGACGCCGAAGGGCGTAATGGCGGATCACGAGGCACGTGAACAGAATGTTGGTGGCGAGTTGCTCTGCCGCATATTCTAATGCGTGGGCTGTAAACAGGAAGAAACGGACAGGTTGAAAAATGTCTCGTATCGGTAAAAAACCC
>NZ_JBBNAM010000057.1:0-10804 GCF_037994425.1 Phyllobacterium sp. | reverse complement strand
TCAAGCGCAAGGTTGACAATGGAGCGACACGGGCGATCACCCAGTTCTTCTTCGAGAACGACCTCTACGAGCGCTATGTGGAAAAGGTTCGGCGTGCCGGCATCTATATTCCGATCCTGCCGGGCATCCTGCCGATTCACAATTTCACGCAGGTGACGAATTTTTGCTCGAAGGCCGGCACGCATATACCGAACTGGCTGGCGGAGCGTTTCGAAGGACTTGAGAACGATCCGCAGACACACCAGTTGGTGGCTTCAGCCGTGGCGGCCGAGCAGGTCCTTGACCTTGTCGAGAGGGGCGCTCAGGATTTCCACTTCTATACGATGAACCGGGCGGATCTTGCCTTTGCCATCTGCCATCTCATCGGAATTCGGCCGGGCAGCAATGTTGTCGAAGCCAATCTGGCTGGGGCCGCTGCATAAGGTGTGATTCTGAAATGGGAAACGGCCCGACTGCCATAATCGGGCCGCTCCATGTTTCATCTACTTAACGGTCAGAGACCATCTACGTAGCGCTCTTGTATTTACTCAGGGGATGAGTCCTACGACCATTGCACCGATAAATGCGAACGCTGCACAGATCATAAGGACATTCATCGATCGAGTTAGTCCCATCGTTTGTCTCCTGCAGTTAACCGATTTAGCATAGCGCAAATTTGCCACAGAAAAAGCCCAAATATTACGGTCTCGTGACACCGAGGTGAGAAAATTTTTGCCTGATAAACCTAAGTTTCTGAAATGAAACGCATTTGATAGGGCAAAAAATTTCAAGATCACGAGAAAATGTTCCGAAACGAAGCAAATTTTTGCACTGCAGCATTTTTGCCACAAGGATCGCTGCTGACGCGTTTCAGTCACAAATATGCCATAATTGAACTAGGTGCGAAAGTGTCGCTTTATTGAAAACTTTAGGTTTTTTGCCGCTTTCGCAGCGCGGTTATCAGGCGGCCGTCAATAGTCAACAGGCCAAGGCCAATCAATGCCATACCGAGAAAATCGTGCGCGGCCAGCCGTTCGCCAAGGAAAATTGTTCCAAGCAGGATAGCGCTGACCGGCACGATCAGCGTTACGAGTGAGGCGTTGGTCGCGCCGGCAGTCTGCACGATGGAAAAATAGAGGATATAGGCGTAGGCCGTGGAGAGGAGGCCAAGGCCGAGAATTGCAGCCCAAACTCCGCCTTCGATCGCTGCGACTTGCGGTACGCCATCCCACAGGAGAACGACGGGGATCATGATCAGCGTCGCCGCGGTCATTTGCCCGGTTGAGGTCACGGTCGGCGGTACTCCCTTGAAACGCTTGGCGAGAATGCCGGCAAAGGCGTAGGAGAGCGTTGCGGCCATCACTACCATTTCCGCCCACAACGGCCCGCCGAGACCGGTTAGCGCACCCGGGCCAATCATCGTGACGATTCCGGCGATACCGAGCAAAATACCGGCGATTTTGTTGATCGTGACTCTTTCGTCCACTGTCAGGAATGACGCAACGATAACTGTCCAGATCGGCGTCGTCGCATTGAGGATCGATTCCACCCCGGCGCCAAGTGCAGTCTGGCCAATGAATAGCAATGAGAAGGGAATGACGTTCATCAAGAGGCCGAGGCCGGCAAATTCAATGGCGTGTTGCCGATAGCTCCAGAAACTGATGCCGCGGCTCGCGAGATAGAGATGCAACGCCAGCGCAGCGATCGCCACACGGAAGAGCACAAGGGTCAGGGGCGGAACGACCTGAACGGCAATGCGGGCAAAGAAAAACGAGCCGCCCCAGATAGCGCCGAGGAGGAATAATTGCATCCAGGCAAAGCCGGTCATTGCAAGGGGTCTTGGCGTTATCGATCCAACAGACAAGGTTCCATTCCTTCAGAATGCGCGTCCGGGCGCTCACTTTCCGGCTAACAGTTGGATAAGGCCACCCGATTCATGCGTGAAAAGAAGCGACTTTCGTCCGTCACGTTCGCTTGCTAAGAGTTTCACATGACGCAGAACGCCAAGATGCAACGATTCGCCTCGGCCCGTGAAGCAGCCCTTACCCTGCGGCCGGATCAACCCGTCTACTGCTTTCGTCCGCAAGTCCTTATCAAGGATGCGGACCGGTTCATGAAGATGTTTCCGGGCGAGACCGCCTACGCGGTCAAGACCAATGGCGAAAATCTCGTTCTCGACACCCTGGCGCGGAATGGCGTCAGTACATTCGATGTGGCTTCGCCGGGCGAGTTCGAGGCCGTTCGCAAAGTCGCGCCCGAAGCGCAGATGCTCTACATGCATCCGATCAAGGCGCAGTCGGATATTCGTCTCGCTCTTGAAACTTACGGCATCCGCGTTCTTGCTGTCGATCATGAAGACGAAATCGCCAAGATAACGCGCATCGTCCGAGCACTCGATATCGATCCGGCCAGCATCACACTCTATGTGCGGATCCAGACCAAGGGGCATGCCGCCTACGAGCTTTCAAAGAAGTTCGGTGCGGCTCCGGCGCATGCGATCGAACTCCTCCAGCGCTCACATAAAATCGGCTACAAAGTTGGCCTGTGTTTTCATGTCGGAAGCCAGATCGAAGATCCCGATACGTATGAAAATGCCCTGCGATCCGCCGATTGGGTACGAAATCGGGCTGGCGTGCCGCTTGCGGGTCTCGACATCGGCGGCGGCTTTCCGGCCGAATATGGACATGATCCGAAACGCAAGCATGTGGAAATGCCCTCGCTCGGACAGTTGATGTCCCGGCTGCGCGGCGACGTCAAGGAATACGGATTTGGCGATTTGCCGCTGGTCGCGGAGCCCGGACGGGTCATTGTCGCTCGCGCCTTCTCACTGATCGTCCGAGTACTCCTGCGAAAGGGCAGGCGGCTCTACATCAATGATGGTATCTGGGCTTCGCTTTCGGATTCCTGGACCGGCAAGATAACACTCCCCGCGCGGTTCATTCCCGACCCGGCCAAGAAGCTGCGGCACGGCGACCCGAAGGAAATCGTGCCGTTCCGCGTCTGCGGCGCAACCTGCGATTCCGTCGATATTCTATCGAGGCCGTTCTGGTTGCCGGCAACGGTCGATACGGGTGACTGGATCGAGATCGGCCACATCGGCGCGTATTCCCTATCGCTGCGAACGCGCTTCAACGGCTTTTACCCGGATACGTTCGTCGAAGTCGACACGACCTTCGATGAAGGCAGCGAGCCCGAAGGCTTCGCTTCGCTCGAAACCATGGCGCCGGCGTAATAGGCGAACCGAAGCTGTTTCTTTAGAGCTTGCCGAGCAGCTCGGGCGTGGGCCAAGAGTCGGCGGGCATCCCGAGGCGGATCTGCTCATCCCTGACCGCATCGCGGGTCAGGATGCCAAACACGCCGTCGATCTTCGGACCCATATCGTGGCCACGCGCTGCAAGCTTGTTCTGCAGTTCCTTCATCTGTTCAGGATTGAGCCCGACTTCCGGAGTAGTAGGTTGCAGCGGACCCGCACCGGCAAGGCGCGTTGCAAAATAGGCGGCGGTCGTCGCGTAGATGATGGACTTGTTCCATTCAACGAAGATATCGAAATTGGCATAGGAAAGGAACGCCGGTCCCTTGCGGCCCATCGGCAGCAACAACGACGCATCCCCGTCATCCGGTCCGAGCGGACCGTTCATGCCGGTCACGCCCCACTCGGACCACTTCGAATGGGGAAGGCGGTTACTACGGATGGCATTTTCCCAAGGCAGATCCTTGGTAAGCTTGACCTCTTCGAGCCAGGGCTCGCCACGTCGCCAACCAAGATCGCGCAAGACGCGCGCCGCCGTCATGATTGCATCAGGCGCGCTGTGCTTGAGATCTACTTTGCCATCGTCGTCGCCGTCGACGCCGCGTTCGAGATAATCGGTCGGCAGAATCTGCATCTGCCCGATTTCGCCCGCCCAGGCGCCGGTGGTCTTGGCGTCGACCACGCCATTGTCGAAAAGCTTGAGCAGCGCAATCAATTGCGGGCGGAAAAGTTCGGGCCGGCGGCAATCGAACGAGAGCGTAAGGAGGGAATTGAGCGTGTCGAAATCGCCCTGGACGGCGCCAAAATCAGTCTCAAGACCCCAGAATGCGGCGATGACTGGGCCGGGAACGCCATATTCTGCTTCCGCTTCGGCAAAGGTCGCTGCGTATTTCTTCAGGTTTGCCGCGCCCTGTTTCAACCGGTAGTCGGAAACCATGCGCGAGGAGAAGGTCAGGAACGTCTGGTTGAATACGCCCTGTGCCCGGTCACGCTCCAAAACCTTGTCGTCGAGGGAGGCCTTCAACAGTTCGTTGAGCCCTCGGTCAGACACGCCAGCTGCCCGTGCTTCAGCGATTACCCCGTTGAACCAGGGCTCAAGTTCACCGCCGCAAGCCGGCTTCGCCGCCTGCAATTGCGCGGGGGCCACCTGATCCAGCGCGTACGACGCGCTTGATGTCAAAAGAAGGCCAGCGGCAAGGGCAGTCAAAAGTCTGTTCATCAGGGAAATCTCGTTATAACGGGCACGCTAAAGGCGCGCAGATATCCCTGCTAATGCACGAATATACCGGTCAGGTGAAGTCACAGAATCGCGAAATCGGGCCGTGTTACCGCCCTTTATTGCACCTTGTTGCGCACCAGCCACTCTTTCCAGGATTTTTCACCGCCGGCGAAGACATTGATGTCCGCGTCGCCGCGCATTCCCGGGATCGAGCCCGTACCGGTATACTGCCAGAAGGTCCAGGGATGGGTTCCATATTTTTCGTCGGGGTGTCCGGCCACCGAGCGCAACCAGAATGGATAGCCGACGAACTGGCGAAGGTCATTGTCATCGAAGAAATCGATGGTCGTGTAGATGATTGGACGCTTGCCGTAATAGCGTTCGAGGATATCCATGAACGTGCGCATTTCGCTGCGGACGATGGCGGCATTCGGCCGGAGCTTGCAGGTCGGCGACGCCGCGTTCCACTCCATGTCGAGGACCGGCGGCAATGCGCTCGGGTCCTTAGGCACGTGTTGGATGTACCATTTTGCCTGGTCCTTGGCCGTGCGGCAGAAATAGTAGAAATGGTAGGCGCCGCGCGGCACGCCGGCTGCACGGGCCGCGGCCCAGTTTTGGGCAAAGCGATCGTCGACACGGTCGCCGCCCTCGGTCGCCTTGATGAACGCAAATGAAATGCCGTTTGCGCGGATCGCTTGCCAATCAATCGTGGATTGATATTTCGATACGTCCGTTCCATGGATCGGATAATGCCACGGCGTCTTGCCCCTCCACTCATGCGGATCGCGGTCGCCGAAGCGCGGCGCCTTCACATTTCCACCTGGTGCGGCGATCTGCTGGACGGCTTTTGCCGGCTTGGCGTCGGAGAAATCATAATCCACGGTCGTGCAGCCGGTCAGAAGGACAGTCAGCAAGCCTGCTGCAAGACATTTCATATATTGCGGTCCATAATCGAATCGTGGCGGGATGGGTGATCATTCATACAAATGCTCGATTATGCTTAACAAAGCTTGCACAGCGCAGAATGCGTTAGCGTAATTTCTTTATCGCGCAAAAATCGGCCATTTATGCCGGTTTTTTAGGAGATAGCAGGTATTGCAACAAATTGGAAAACCCCATTTGAAAGTATTTTTCAAAACCATTCTTGACTCAACATTGACGCAAGCCTCTGCGATCTTGTCGAGCGTCCCGCTCAATTGCGCTTCGATGAGGTCGGCGGAGCGGACGCGCTCTTCGTTTGAATGCAGATAGATGTGCGCCGCCACGTTATTTGGTGTGCCATGTCTGCAAAGATTCAAAGAGTCGCCACGGGCTAATAATGCCGCATATTTTCATTGCGCGCTCGCTCGACTGTCGTCGCACTGCCTTCTACCGCGCGATTCGCAAAATGCCGTTGGCGGCTCAGCGCAAAAAAAAGGCAGCCAGAAGCATGTTTTCCCTGAGCGCGGCTGTGTTCGAATTGCTAGTGGACGGTGCGCGCGTGAAGCAACAAGTGCGAAGGAGGGGGCACCTGTCAGTTTTTCGGATGGCGCCGGAGAATAATCAAAACCGGGGAAAATGGGGCAAATGAAAAAAACGGTTGACCCGCACTATTTGGAGGCGCTGGCCATTCTCGATGGCTATCAGACAGAAGTGCGCGACGAGATGCTTGTTAAGATGGTCTTTGAAGCGTTCTACTGGTTGGCGCTCGACGGCAAGAAGATATCGCGTATTGCCTGCACCGCCGTTGGCTTTAGCTACGATATCGATCTTCGAACCGCGCTGAGGACATGGTACGCAGGAACATCCTGCGCTCTTCGTTCGCAAGGGTATTCGGGTTTACGAACTCGACTTCAAGGATCGCCATGAGCAGTGACGTTTATGGATCGATCGCCGCCATTTGCGGCTGGCGGCTTCTTTGGCTGTTAGGCCAAATGCTACACCGCACGCGCAATGAAGTTCAACAATCCGAAGTCGAAAGCAGCGGCAGGCGAGCAGAAATAGCATGAGCCGTCGGCTAGGAACGCCTCGCAGCTTGCCGGCGCGGGTTTGGCAAATCCCCACTCTTTCTTGACTCGCCCGATTTTGGCGGCCAACCAATTCGAAATAAGGGGGTCATTACGCAAGCGCCCGCCTCGTTTACGCTGTTCTCATTGGATATTTTTGCTTGCTGCATCAAGACCTGAGGCATGTTAGTCGTTACATTCAGCGTCTAATGCAGGGGGCAGAACGATGAGAAAACTTGGTTTGCTGGTTTTTCTCGTCGTTCTCGTTGCGTTGGCCAATGCATTCTTCGCCTCGTGGGTCACCATCAACAGGGATGATTTGGCGATCTCTGTCAGTCAGTCCGGCAGTTGCGTTCGCCCGGCGATCCCGAGTTTCTGGCGCAACTATAGAGGGTATCCCGACTACGACAATGAGCTGATTTCCGACTACTTCGGGATCTATGCCGCCTATGCTTCCAATGTCTATCTTCCGGGCAACAGGGACCGCTTCAACCTGAAGCCTGACATGTTCGGCTGGGTCCCGCAGGGCGCGCCGATTGTGCGTCCGGGCGGATTCTATGCGGAGCTGTTCTACAAGCGCACCCCGGTTCGCCTTTCGGTGATGCTTGTCATCAGGGGCAAGGACAGCGCCTTCAACGTCACAGATGTCATAAGCGAGAATTCGTATTTCACCCAGATGATCAATCCATGGGATCAATACCGCACGGTGCGCAAGGAATTCTCCCGTATCAGGCGAGAGGCGCAGGGCGGTTCGGACGGCTTGCCGGTCGAGTATATCATTGTCGGCCACGGACTTGGCGGCGGGCTCGCCCGTCACCTGGCAGCGGCATTTCCCTGCACCGCTGCGATCACCTTCAACTCTACCTTCGTGTCCAACAACCGGCGCCTCGCAGAGCCCTATGATGGGCAGGTCGTCGATCTGTTCTCCGACAATGATTTGCGCTCAAGGCTCGCGATCCTGCCAAACCCGCGCGCCTTCTTCCGCATTTCGCGGGTTCACCAGTGGTATCGCGTGCGCAATGCCGGGGATTTTTCCGGTCCGTCGGGCATGCAGCGGGCGGCCGTCGCCATGGCGCGCATACCGGTCATGTGTCTCCTGCGCGATGATTGTGAGCTGAAACGCACGACAAGTGGCGACACCGGCGAGGCAAATCCGCAAAGCGCGCGTTCAGCCGCGGAGATGTCCATGCTGTATTGCCTGGCGGGCCCAAGTTCGGCCGGGCCAAAGAGCGATCTGTGCAAGTAGATCAGGGCCGGCGACGCAAGACCGAAATCCAGGCAAAACCCCGGTAAAGCCTGTGGGTTTCCACTTCCGCATCGGTCGTACGGGCGATTTCATCTGCAACTTCGAACAAGTCGTTGCGCGGCGTCACGTGATACCAAGCAAGCCATTTGTACAGACCGCGCCGAGCGAAGCCGGGCAGATCGCGCAGGTCGCCGAAGTCAACCACATGCAGCGTCCCGCCCGGGGTCAGATGATTGACTGCTTCGCGCATCACCGCCTGCCACTGCGGGATCATCGACACGGCGTAGGAGATGAAAATCCGGTCGAATTCGCGTCGCCCAAGGATGGCTTCGGGCTCGAATTTTGCGGCATCTGCATAGGCGAGCACAGCGCGGTCGCCGAGCCCCGACGCGGCAATCTTCTTGCGGGCCGTTGCCAGCATTTCGTTGGAAATATCAATCCCATAGAGCGATGTCTTCGGATAGGCCCTGCCGGCGAGGACGAGATTGCGGCCAGTCCCGCAGCCGATTTCGAGGACGCTGCCGCGCTCAGGCGGATTGAGCCCCGCAAGCATCGGGTCACGTCCGAGGAGATAGTATTTTCGGGTGGCGTCGTAGAAATGGCGCTGGTGCCGATAGACCCGGTCCATCAGCCGACCATGTTCGATCTTTGCGAACATCAGGCGCGATCCTTCAGCAGATAGACGTGGAATCCGCCATAGATCGATGAACGGTCGCGCGCATGAAGGGCGCGTGACAGTTCGTCCTGATAATTCCAACGTTCGAGCAGTGCATCGTCGATGCGTCCTGGAAGGATCGTCGGCTCCGCCGCCGTACGGAAGATCACGCGGGCGCCGGGTGCGGCGGTGCGGGTGATCTCGCCCCATAATTCGTTGAGTTGAACATCGTTCATCCAGTCCTGGGCATCGAGGAGGATGAAGCGATCGACTGACGCGTCAGGCTTGGCCGCAAGGAACTCCGTAAAGGAAGCGTTGACGACGCTCATTCTGCCAGCGCGATCACGCACCGTGGCGAAGTTGCTACGGGAAAGGTAGGGTGGAAGCGGTCCGGTTTCGGCGTCGCCACTATAGGCGCGGCCAAAGGCTTGCCATGCGAAGTAGTTCTCGGAAAGCGGGAAGCCGCAGGCAAGCTTTTCGAGGCGCCCGCGCAAAACCTGCGCCATGTTGCCGTTTCCAGCGCTCGCCAGTGCATCATATTGCTGCGGGGGAATGCCGAGGCCGAAAAGTGACGACTTTCGCTTGGTTGCCCAGCGGACCATGCGCTTGTCGAAGAGCGGGGCGAGGGCGGTGTCGAAATAGACACGTTGCTCTTCGATCGTCGCGGCCTTGAGGATGTCGCGCGGGTCGATGCCGTACACATTCGCCACCCGGTGGCCCATCCCAATGAAGAGGCCGAGCAGGCCATGGCGGTAAAGGTCCCGCGAGAAGATCGTGATGCGGCGCCGGCCTGAAAGCATGCGCTTTTCCCAATAGGCGCGGCTGGTCGCATCGAGATGCGGCTGGATGAAACGCTCATACGCGGCAAGATTGGCTTTGTCGTCTGCCGTTCCATAAAAGCGGTAGAAGGCGTCGTAGTTGGGCAGATGCGCGACGGCCGCCAGCTTCAGGCGGTTGAATGCGACGTGGGCCGTATTGAGATCGACGGCCTCGACGCTCGCCGGGTCGGCCGTAAGATAGGACATGGCGTTGCAGCCGCCTGATGCTATCGTGACAACGCGGTGGCCCGAACGGATCTCCAAGGCCTCCATGTCGACCTCAGGATCTTCCCAGATTTGCGGGTAGACCAATCCCTTGAAGACGTGGGCGAACAGGCGTTCCGATAGGCCGGCCCTCGACCAGAGTCTGTTTTGCCGAACCGCTTTATTGAGTTTCTCGTTGCGTTGCGGCAGGGCATCGGATTGTCTAGCAAGCGGCATCTAATCGAATCCCCTTTATTGGAAATTCCTGCCCGCCTAGCATTCTGATGTAACAAACGGGTGACGCTCGGCCCTGAACGGACTTGCGAAGTTGATTCAGCTTATGCAGGCAAGTATTTGACCCTACTCGCTGACCAAGCGTAACAGGAATGCAAGGGTGGGTTCTAATTTGAAGTGCGACTTTGTAGCGATAACAATGGCTTATCGCATCAAAGGAATCGCTCATGAACCGACCGCTTCAGCGCACCTACTCCCAAATCACCATTGACGAACGTCGCAAGATCGAGCGCTGGCATGCTGCGAAGATCAGCGTCGACGTTATGGCAGAGAAACTCGGACGGCATCGCTCGACGATTTTTCGCGAACTGAAGCGCAACCGCTTCGATGATCCCGAGATGCTTGAACTGACTGGTTATTACGGTCCGCTCGCCGATACGAAGTCAAAGGATCGGCGGGGCCAGCGACGCAAGCTGGTGCGGCTGCCAAGTCTGCGCGAGGCAATCATCGAGCGGATCCGTCATGACTGGTCGCCAGAACAAGTTGCCGGCCGTCTGAAGCTGGAAGGCGGACGGCATGGCATGACGGTCTGTCACGAGACCATCTACCGGTTTGCCTATTCGAAGGACGGCCAAGCAATCAAGCTTTGGCATCACCTGCCGGAGCGTCGAGCGCGCCGTAGGCCACGCCATGCCCGGCGTCGCCATGGCCGCCGTTTCAGTCCGGATCTGAGTATTTTGCATCGGCCGGACGTTGTGCGGGAACGCCAGCAGTTTGGCCACTGGGAGTGCGATCTGATGCAGTTCAAAAAGAAGTTCGGTGAAGCCAACGTCACCTCCCTGGTCGAGCGGGTGAGCCGGTTTACCGTATTCCTGCGCAACAACGACCGGCAGTCGCGACCAATCATGGAGCGCCTGATCCGCACGCTGGAAGCCCTGCCCGCAACAGCACGCCGCTCAATCACCTTCGACCGCGGCACAGAATTCACCGACTGGCCGTATCTCCAGGCCGGCCTTGGCATGCAGGCTTGGTTCTGCGACCCGCAGTCACCCTGGCAGAAGGGCACTGTCGAGAACACCAACCGCCGGGCCCGAAGATGGCTTTCGAGGGAGGTTGACCCGCTCGCCGTCAGCGATACCGAACTGCGTCGCGTCTGCGATCATCTCAATGCGACACCCCGCAAATGTCTGGGCTTCAGGACACCCGCGGAGGTC
>NZ_JBBNAM010000056.1:0-9454 GCF_037994425.1 Phyllobacterium sp. | reverse complement strand
AACTTGATGCGGCTGTCGATCATCGTTTTTCATAACCCATGGGTTAATGGAATGTGGTAAGTTATCATTTTACCGAACCAAATGTATAATCCATTATCGCCCTGAGCAGATTGGGAGGTCTCCTGTGCAATTCGCTTCTATCAATGGTGTGACGCTGCACTATCAGCTGATCGGTGCGCCCGAAGGCAGGCCCGTGCTGGTCTTTGCCAATTCGCTCGGCACCGACTTGCGGATCTGGCGTGACGTCATCCTTCGGCTTGTCGGCGATTTTGCAATCGTCACCTATGATTTGCGCGGACACGGTCTTTCAGATCTTGGCGCGCCGCCCTATTCCATTGACGATCATGTCGGCGACCTTTCGGGACTCCTCGATTATCTCGAGGTCAAGAAAGCTGTCATTTGCGGCTTGTCCGTGGGTGGCCTTGTAGCGCAAGGCCTTTATGCGGCACGCCCGGATCTGGTGCGCGCCTTGATCCTTTGCGATACCGCGCACAAGATCGGTACCGCAGAAACCTGGGCGGCGCGCATTGCGGCGGTCAACAGCAACGGCATCGGATCGATTGCCGAAGGCATTTTCAAGCTATGGTTCACGCCAGCCTTCCATGCCCAACGGCGCGAGGAACTGGCGGGATACCGCAACATGCTGGTGCGTCAGCCCGTTGACGGCTACACCGGCACGTGTACGGCAATAAGCGGGGCCGATTTTACCGAGGCTGCCGGGCGTATCGCGGTTCCGACGATCTGCATCGTCGGCGACAGGGACGGCTCGACGCCGCCTAATCTTGTGCTTGAGCTTGCCCGGCGGATCCCGCGATCACGCTATGAGGTGATCAAGGATGCAGCGCACATTCCCTGCGTCGAACAGCCGGAGGCCTTGACGGCAGTGATGCGGGCATTCATCGAAGAATTCAAGCTTGGAGGCCAATCATGACGCGTGCGGCTCTTGTGTCTCGCCGCTATGCCGAAGGCATGCAAACCCGCAGAATCGTTTTGGGCAATACCCATGTCGACAGCGCGGAAGCAAACAAGACGGATTTCGACGGGCCATTTCAGGAGCTGATCACGGAAGCAGCGTGGGGGCATGTCTGGTCGAGGCCAGGATGGTCCAAGCGACAACGGTCGATCGTGACGATCGCTTTGCTGGCAGCGCTGGGGCAGGACGAGGAACTTGCCATGCACGTGCGCGCCACCGCCAATACCGGTGCAACGCGCGACGACATTTGCGAAGCCCTGCTCCATGTCGCTATCTATGCGGGGGTTCCGGCGGCCAATCACGCGATCAGGCTGGCCAAGCAGGTCTTTAAGGAAATGGAAGCCGTAAAGGCCGTGTGAGGGAGATGGCAATGTCCAACCGAAAACCCGAAACGGGAGCATTCTTTCAACGCGACAGGCAGTGGCATCCGCCGGCCTTGACGCCGAATTACAAGACAAGCGTCGTGCGCTCGCCGCAGCGGGCGCTCCTGTCGTTCGACAATACGGTGTCGGAGATCACTGGTCCCGCCTTCGGACATTCCATTCTCGGCGAACTCGACAATGATCTGATCCATAATTTCGCCATGCCGGGCGAAAGCGCTATCGGTGAGCGCATTATCGTGCATGGCCGTGTGGTTGACGAACGCGGCAAGGGCGTTGCTGGCGCCCTCGTCGAGTTCTGGCAGGCCAATGCTGGCGGGCGCTATCGACACAAACGCGAGGGATATGTCGCCGCCCTCGATCCGAATTTTGGCGGATGCGGACGCACGATCACCGGGGATGACGGTACCTATCGTTTTCGCACCGTCAGGCCAGGCGCCTATCCCTGGCCGAACGGGGTCAATGACTGGCGTCCCGCCCATATCCACTTCTCTGTCTTCGGGCACGGATTTGCCCAGCGACTGATCACCCAGATGTATTTTGAGGGCGACCCGATGATCTGGAATTGCCCGATCGTCAGATCGATTGCAGACAGTGCGGCCATCGAACAGTTGATTGCACGGCTCGACATGAACAACACGATCCCGATGGATGCCCGCGCCTACAAATTCGACATCGTGCTGCGCGGCCGCCGCTCGACCCTGTTCGAAAATCGCCTGGAGGGCAATTGATGGTCCAATCATTAGGCTATTTGAAAGAGACCCCTTCGCAGACGGCGGGTCCTTACGTGCATATCGGGTGCACACCCAATTTCTGCGGGATTGCCGGCGTTTACGCCGCCGATCTCGGTGTCGCCATGGTCAACGACAAGACGCGCGGCGAGCGGATCACACTGCGTGGACGCGTCTTTGACGGAACGGCAACGCCGCTGCGTGATGCCTTGATTGAGATTTGGCAGGCGGACAGTACCGGGCTTTACAACAGCCCCTCGGAGTTGCGCGGCGCCGCCGATGCCAATTTTACCGGCTGGGGCCGCTGCCCGACCGACATGGAAACCGGTGAATTCGCCTTTGAAACCATCAAGCCCGGTCAGGTGCCATTCAAGGACGGAAGGTTGATGGCGCCCCACATCAGCATGTGGATCGTGGCGCGTGGCATCAATATCGGCCTCAACACCCGGGTTTATTTCGAGGACGAGAAGGCCGCCAATGACCAGGACCCGATCCTCATGCGCATCGAGCACAAGAACCGTATCCCGACGCTGATCGCGAGACGCGAGGGCGCGGCATATCATTTTGATGTTCATCTGCAGGGCGAGAAGGAAACCGTGTTCCTTGATGTATAGGCGATGAGCATATCCGCTTTCGACCACCCCTATCTGTCTGGCCTCATCGGCGACAACGACACCGCCAGCTGGTTCTCGGTCGATGCCGATATTGCCGCCATACTGGCATTTGAGTCGGCTCTGGCCCGGGCAGAAGCCGACCAGAACATCATCGACAGCGCAGCGGCCGATGCGATTGAAACGACATGTCGCCAGTTCTTGCCCGACATGGCGTCATTGCGCGCCGCGGTTGCGATCGATGGCGTGGTCATTCCAGAGTTTGTGCGCCAGTTGCGCGACGCCCTTGCGCCTGAACATCGCGCATTCGTGCACTTCGGGGCGACCAGCCAGGACGTTATCGATACCAGCCTGATGATCCGCCTCAAACCGCTCCCGTCCCGCCTCGACGCGGACTTGGCGGCTATTCTTCAAGGACTTGACCATCTGGATAGCACGTTTGGCAACAATAGCCTCATGGCGCATACCCGCATGCAGGCGGCGATCGCCATTGCCGTTCGCGACCGTGTCGCCAGCTGGCGCGCACCAATACTGAGGCATCAACAAAGGCTTTCCTTTCTTACGCAGCATTTCCCTTGCCTTCAGTTTGGCGGTGCGGCGGGAACGCTCGACAAGTTGGGCGACAAGGCGCCCAAGGTCCGCAGCGCACTTGCGGACATTCTCGGACTCAAGGACCTGCCGCAATGGCACAACCAGCGCGATATCATCGTCGAACTTTGCGATCTCTTGGCGCAAATCTCCGGTTCGCTCGGCAAGATCGCCCAGGATATTTGCCTTCTTGCGCAGGGTGTTAGCGAGATTTCCTTAAGCGGTGGGGGAAAATCATCGGCCATGCCGCACAAGCAAAATCCGGTCCTGGCAGAAGTTCTCGTTGCGCTTGCCCGTTTCAACGCCACGCAGGTATCTGGCATGCATCATGCTCTGGTGCACGAACAGGAGCGGTCCGGTGCGGCCTGGACTCTCGAATGGATGATCCTGCCGTCGATGGTCGCCGCAACGGCGGGATCCTTGCGCAGGGCAGGTGAACTCCTTGGTGCCATCGAGGCTTTCGGTTTTGGTACATCGCCCGACGCATAACTTCATGGTCATGAAAGGATGCATGTTTTTCATTTTACATTACCAGTTCGCGTGAGACACTGACGAGACTGCCGGTTGTGGCCAGATGAGGAGTTGATCTGGCTACGGTTCGAAGGGTTTTAAGGGGAGGAACAATGAAGAAGCTTATTCTGGCAGCGTTTGCAGCCATTGTCATGAGCGGCGCCGCTTATGCAGACGCGATCAAGATTGGCGTAGTTGGCCCGTTTTCAGGTCCGTTCGCCATTCAGGGCAAAAATTTCAAGGCCGGCATTGACGCCTATATGGCTACGCATGGCAACAAGGTTGGTGCGGATACGATCGAAATCCTCTACCGCGACGTGCCGCAGGCCGATCCTGCGCAGGCAAAGGCGTTGGCGCAGGAGCTGGTGGTCAAGGAAGGTGTGCAGTACCTCGCCGGCTTCTATTTCACGCCTGACGCCATGGCCGTAACACCGCTTCTCAAGCAGGCAGGCGTCCCGCTTGTTATCATGAATGCCGCGACCTCGGCGATCGTCACCAAGAGCCCCTATGTCGTGCGCACATCCTTCACCACCTGGCAGACGTCAGCGCCCATGGCGAAAATTGCCCGCGAACGCGGTATTGCGAAGGCCATCACCGTTGTCAGCGATTACGGTCCGGGGATTGACGCCGAAAACGCCTTCAAATCCACCTTCGAGAAAGAGGGCGGCACGGTGGTCGAATCCATCCGCATGCCGCTGTCGACCAATGATTTCAGCCCGGTCATGCAGCGCGTGCGCAACGCCGGCGCACAGGCGGTATTTGCCTTCCTGCCATCAGGGCCAACCACCCTTGGCTTCGTCAAGGCCTATAATGAGAATGGCCTGAAGCAAGCCGGCATTGAGTTTCTGGCGCCCGGCGACCTGACCCAGGAATCCGACCTGCCGGCGATCGGCGATTCGGCGGTCGGTATCCTGACCACCTTCCACTACTCGATCGCCCATGATTCGCCCGAGAACAAGGCATTTGTCGAAGCTGCGCAAAAGGCCATCGGCAACCCCGCCGAACTTTCCTTTCCATCCGTCGGCGCTTATGACGGCATGCATGTCATCTACAAGATGATCGAGGCGACAGGTGGCAAAAAGGATGCGCAGAAGGCCGTCGATGCGGTCAAGGGGCTCGCCTGGGAAAGTCCGCGGGGACCCGTGTCGATCGATCCGGAAACGCGTCATATCACGCAGAACATCTATTTGCGCGAAGTGGCAAAGCGTGACGACGGCACCTATTACAACAAGGAAATCAAGACCTTCGAAAAGCAGCCGGACCCGGGTCTGGCAGCGGCGAAATAGCCTTCAAGTCTTTTACGAAAAGCTGCTCTGGAGTGCGCGTTTGCTCCGAGCGCCAGTCGGGACATGCCAATGCAGGTATTTCTTAGCATAGCCGTTGATGCGCTTGCTTACGGGATGGTCCTGTTTGTCATCTCGATTGGCCTTTCCGTCACCATGGGGCTAATGCGCGTCGTCAACCTTGCCCATGGCGCATTTGCCATGATCGGCGGCTACATCGCCTCCTATGCAGCGCGCGATCTTGGGCTGGCGTACGGTATTTCGGTCATGCTTGCCGTCGTCGGAACCATTCTCGTTGCCATTCCGCTGGAGCGCTTTCTTTACCGCCGCATCTATGGGGCACCCGAACTGACACAGGTGCTGATGACGATCGGTATCACGTTCTGCGTCATCGGCATTGCCAATTATGTCTTTGGCCCGACGTTGAAGACCATACCCCTGCCCGCGCCACTCACGGGTCCGGTCGATCTCGGGTTCCGGACGATTGCGGCCCATAAAATCTTTGCGATCGGCTGTGGTGTCGCCGTGGCACTTGGCCTCTGGGCCTTGATCGAGCGCACCTCCTTTGGCGTCAAGCTGCGTGCCTCTGTCGACAATACCGCCATGGCGGCGGCGCTCGGCGTGCGCACGAGGATTGTCTATGCCGCAAGTTTCGCCCTTGCTGTCGGCCTTGCTGCCTTTGGCGGGGTGATCGGTGCCGAACTTCTCCCGGTCGAGCCTTATTATGCGCTGCGCTATATGGTGACATTCCTGGTCGTTGTTTGCGTCGGTGGCGCCGGCTCCATACCGGGCGCCCTGATGGCCTGCCTGCTTCTTGGAGCGATCGATACCACCGGCCGCTATCTCGTTCCCGAATACGGCGAATTCTTCTTCTATCTGGCCGTGATCGCAATTGTCTGGGTATTCCCGCGCGGGCTTCTTGGAAGGGCCAGATGATATGAGCGCAGCCGGGGTGCCGAGCCCGCTTTCAAGGACATCATCGCGTCGCCATTTCTGGCAGCGCGACCTCGTCGGCATTGCCATCATCCTTGCCGCTGCACTCCTCGGATATGTTTTTGTTCCCGACAATCTGGCGCTCCTGACACGGATCATCGCTATCCTTTTTCTCGTTTTGTCACTTGACCTTGTGACCGGCTATTGCGGCGTGGCGACGCTAGGTCATGCCGCGCTCTTCGGTGCGGGCGCCTACGCGGCTGGGATTGCCGCTGTGACCTTCAACATCACCAGCGCGTTCAGCATGGTTGCCATTGGCGCGCTCGCCGGAGGCGTGGCCGGCCTTGTCTGCGGCGTTGTCATCCTGCGTGGTCACGGCCTTGCCCAGCTCGTATTGTCGATTGCGGTCATCCACCTGTTCCATGAAGCCGCCAACAAGGCCTCGACCTTGACCGGCGGCAGTGACGGCCTCTCCGGCATCGCACCCGATCCCATCCTCGGCCTCTTCGAGTTCGACCTTTTCGGCCGGACGGCCTATCTGTTCGGCATCCTTTTGCTGTTGATCATCTTTGTCATGTTGCGGATTCTTGTGCGCTCGCCCTTTGGCATGCTGTGCCGAGGCATACGCCAGGACCCGCTTCGCGTCAGCGCGATGGGCGCGTCCGTCAAGGCGACACTGATCAAGATGTACATCATTTCCGGTGCTGTTGCCGGCGTTGGGGGTGCATTCAACGCCGTTTCGACCCAGGTTGTCGGCCTCGACAGCCTTAGCTTTACCAATTCTGCCGAAGCCCTGGTCATGCTGGTTCTTGGCGGTGCCGGATCGCTCTACGGCGCGTTCGTCGGCACGATCGTATTCGTATGGTTTGAGGATGTCGTGTCTTCTGCCAATCCGTTTCACTGGCTGACCACGGTCGGCGCCTTGCTGATCGCCGTGGTGCTGTTTGCCCCGAAGGGCCTCTATGGCACCGCCGCGGCCCTTTTTGAGCGTTATCGAAGGAGGCTGAAGTGAGCGTGATCCTTCAGGTTGACCGGCTGATGAAATCCTTTGGCGGTCTCAGCGTCACGCGGGATGTGTCGCTTTCCGTTGCCAAGGGCGAGCGCGTCGCTCTGATCGGCCCCAATGGTGCGGGCAAGACCACCTTCGTCAACCTTGTCACCGGTCATTTGAAGCGGGATTCCGGCCGCGTGCTTATTGGTGCAAAGGACATCTCGAACCTCAATCCGATGCAACGGGTCAGGGCCGGGCTTGTCCGCTCGTTCCAGGTGACGCGGCTGTTTGCGGACATGACGCCGGAGGAACATGTGGCCCTGGCGATCCTGCAACGCGAGAAACGGTCTGGACGAATTACCGGTTCCTATCGGGCAATGCCAGAGGTGATGCGCGAGACCTATGACATTCTAGATACGCTCGGTCTCGTGGCCCTCGCGCAAGTGCCGGTCAGTGCGATCGCCTACGGCCAGCAGCGATTGCTCGAAATCGCGCTCGCCATGGCCTTGCGGCCAAAGGTGCTGCTTCTGGACGAACCTGGCGCCGGCGTCGCGCATGGCGATACATTTCTAATCGAGAACGCCCTTGCGCAGCTGCCTGACGATCTGGCCGTACTGATGATCGAGCACGATATGGACCTTGTGTTCCGCTTTGCCAAGCGGGTGATCGTGCTTGCCGCAGGAGAAATCATTTTCGATGGGTCGCCGCGCGACGTGACGGGCGACGCTCTCGTGCGCGAAGCTTATCTGGGGAGCTATGCCGATGCCAGCAGCGCGGCTTGACATCAAGGATCTGAGCGCCGGCTACGGACCGACGCGCGTTCTCGAAAACATCAATTTTTGCGCTGAGAAAGGCGCGCGCATCGCGGTGCTCGGACGCAATGGCGTCGGCAAGACCACCCTCCTCGCGACGATCGCCGGTCAAACGAAGCGCTATCAGGGCACGATCAGGCTCGGCGATGCTGACGTCACGCAGATGGACAGTACCGCTCGCGCCTTAAGTGGCCTTGGCTTCGTCCCGCAGTCGCGCGGCATCTTCCCCTCACTGACCGTCGAGGAAAACCTCTTTGTCGGTTTGAAAGGCCGGCCGCGCAGCGCGCTCAAGGAAGCCTATGACATGTTTCCCCGGCTTTATGAACGACGAGCAAATTCAGGCTCAAACCTGTCGGGCGGCGAACAGCAGATGCTTTCCACGGCCCGCGCCATTCTTGGCAGGCCGACGGTGCTGTTGCTGGACGAGCCGCTGGAAGGATTGGCCCCGGTTATCTGCGAGGAATTGATGCAGGCTTTTTCGCGCCTTGCATCGGGCGGCGAAATGACGATCCTCATGGTCGAACAACGCATCCGCAGTGCGCTCGATTTTGCTGAACGCGTGATCATCCTCGAGCGTGGTCGTATCGTATGGGATGGGACGTCAGATGGGCTTGCCTCTGATCGTGATACAATTGATCAATTGCTCGGCGTTACAAGTATCGGGCATTAGGGCAACCGTACGACCAGGGAACGCCCTGCGGCGCACCAATCTGCGCAGGTCCTGATGATACCCGACAAAGATGGCCGCTGCCAGCGACACCGAGCGCTCGGCAATACGCAAGGGCAATCTCGGAGGGCTCGTCACTGGTGTCTATCGCCCGCGCCGCCAATCAGCAAAATTCAACCTTCGGTTTGGCACTCGTGACACGGGTAAAGCCCGATGATGCTCGCACCATTCAACACTTACACCGTCACGAAAGCCTCGTAGGCGATCCTCTCCACTGTTTCATCCAGGACATAGAGTTGGCAGGCGAGCTTTTGTCTAAGGCCGTTTCTCGTGAAGGGTTGGTGTCGACAGGCACGCAACGCACCAGATGGCCAGCGCTGCGTGCGCCAGCACCACCGGCCACAAACCAACGCCGGACAGGCCAAGGCGCATCCACGCAAGGAAAAGGATTGCAATCACGGTGGCGTTGTAAAGCAGCATTGCCGTGACAAGTCCTTTCGTGGCACGGCCCATTGCGTCTTCACGCGCGAGCCAGCATGCAACCCCAAGAGCGAGAAGCGCCGCACCGGCCACGCGACTGGCTGTGTCGCCGGCAGGCGTACCGGGCACGGCCCCGAGCAGCAGCTCGACCAGCACGGACGGTGCCACAAGCAGCACCAGTCCGGTTGCTGCCTCAAGCGCACCCGTGATTGAAAGCAGCAACTTCGGGCTCGATGATCGTTTGCTCCGAGGCATTGAGGCTCCTTGAATCTCGCCACTGGGATCGGCTGAGCTCGACTATATTTCGTGCCCCGCCAGGCGTTTGCGTGGACGTATTATTTCGTCGACGATCCCGGCTCCAGTTCGAGGGTCAGATTGTCGATTTTCCCGGAGAACTCGAAAGGGGCGTCGTAGCGATACTCCACCAGCGCAACTCCAGTGCGGGTGTCTCGTCCGATGTCGAAGCTTTCGTCCTCTGGGAAGGTGATTGGAGTA
>NZ_JBBNAM010000055.1:0-5145 GCF_037994425.1 Phyllobacterium sp. | reverse complement strand
TACTCCAATCACCTTCCCAGAGGACGAAAGCTTCGACATCGGACGAGACACCCGCACTGGAGTTGCGCTGGTGGAGTATCGCTACGACGCCCCTTTCGAGTTCTCCGGGAAAATCGACAATCTGACCTTCGAACTGGAGCCGTAAAATGAGACGCAGGCGACGCTCTAAAGTCTGTCAGCCGTACGATAACCCTGGAAGCAACTGGTGGTCTAGTCCATGAAATGGGCACTAATGGTCGCGGCTGTCGGCGAAGCTGCCACCGGAGTGGCGCTTCTAATCGTTCCGTCTGTTGTCGGAGAGTTGTTGCTCGGCGAGGCATTGACCGGCATTGCGACATCCGTCGCCCGCGTGGCAGGCATAGCCCTTATCGCATTGGCGGTAGCCTGTTGGCAACCCTTGGTCGGCATGTTGACCTACAGCACAGCCATGACGCTGTATCTCGTATACCTCGGTTTGGTGGGCGGATTGACGGGCGTCCTCTTATGGCCCGCGGTCACGCTTCATGCAATTTTGTCAATCCTTCTCGGTCGTGCCTGGCTTTCCGCGCCTGAGCCAAGATAAACCAGTTTTCGGTTGTCAATGAATGTCTGCCATCGGGAAAGGCCGGAATGTACTTGGTCTCAGTGTCTCACCTACCGCGCAGGCCGGGATGTCGTCGAGGCAAGGCGGGCCATCGACAAACTGAAAGAAGAGCGGGACGGATTCTCGTAAAAACCAAAATGTGGGCATAACTCCGGGGAGCCAGCTGGAATGACGAGGTCTGCGCAGCCTAACTTCGGTTCGACAAGCAAAAGGGAGTCATTCCCTTTTTGGCCCAAGATGCCATCGCATTCGGCCATGGAGGCACCCTACAGCGCGATTCGAGGGGTGGCGGTAGAATGAAGCTTGCAAAAGCTCCTTGCCGCTCCAAGGCAAAACAATACTAATTGGTCAAATCCGCGAAACGCGGCTTCCCATAAATAATTGATTTTATTTAGATTTATGGTGCCCCCGGAGAGACTCGAACTCCCGACCCTCTGATTACAAATCAGATGCTCTACCAACTGAGCTACAAGGGCAGCGGCGTCCGCTTAGCATAAACCTTGGCGCTGTAAAATGAAAAAACTGCCCGGAATGGCAATTTCGCATTCTTTTTTGAATGCTCGGTGTTTTGCCAGATCGGGCGTGCCGTGCTAGGCGATAGCCGCGCGGTCGTCGCAACTTGCGACGCGCGAACAAACGGCGCTGCATTCGCAAGGGGTGGCGCAGAGCAGTGCGTATTCGGATGTGCAGGCGGCCATGAACCGAAAAATTGAAACATTTGCCTTTGTTTCCTCAGGCACCCCCGATTCCGACGAGGCAGTGCACGACCTTTCCCGGATCTACGGCCAAACAGAAACGCGCAATGCCGATGTCATCGTCGCGCTCGGCGGCGACGGCTTCATGCTGCAGACGCTGCAGAACTACATGAACCAGGGAAAGATTATCTACGGCATGAACCGCGGTTCCGTCGGCTTTCTCATGAACGAGTACAGGGAAGAGGGGCTGAAGGAGCGGATTGAGGCGGCCCAGGCTGAAACCATCCGCCCCCTAAAGATGGTGACGGAGACAATGGATGGCGAGACCTTCACGGCTTTCGCTCTCAATGAAGTATCGCTGCTACGCCAGTCCTACCAGGCGGCGAAAATAAGGATTAGCGTCGACGGACAGGTCCGGCTTGAAGAGCTGATCTGCGACGGCGTCATGGTGGCAACGCCCGCCGGGTCGACCGCCTATAATCTCTCAGCGCAGGGTCCGATCATCCCGCTTGATGCGCGCCTCCTCGCCCTCACCCCTGTTTCAGCGTTTCGCCCGAGGCGCTGGCGCGGCGCCCTTCTTCCTAACCGCGTGACCGTCCGCTTCGATATCCTCGAACCCGAGAAGCGGCCGGTCAATGCCGTCGCCGATCATACCGAAGTAAAGTCGGTGCTCACGGTTAGGGTTGAAGAAGCTTTGCAGATGCGCGTGACCATTCTGTTTGACAAGAACCATTCCTGGAACGAGCGAATTCTCAAGGAACAGTTCCTTTATTGACAACATTGGAATAAATTCGCGCTCAATTGTAACAAACTCTTAAATGTGACCTGCGCCAAGAGTTGACTTTTGCTCCCCTGCACCGTAACGCCATTCAAGCAAAACGCTGTGCAATTCCAAAGACCATAGCAATCGCTGGTCGGATTATGGACACAATCAGCACCGACTGCAGATAGAAAGTTAAACCTCCGTTGACCACCTTTGCCGATCTGGGCCTTTCACCGAAAGTGCTCAATGCTGTAGAAGCAGCAGGATATACAATTCCGACCCCGATCCAGGCTGGCGCCATTCCGCATGCGCTGCAACGCAAGGACGTCCTCGGCATCGCCCAGACGGGAACGGGCAAGACCGCTTCTTTCGTACTTCCGATGCTCACCCTGCTCGAACAGGGCCGCGCCCGCGCGCGGATGCCGCGCACGCTCATTCTCGAGCCCACGCGCGAACTTGCGGCGCAGGTCGAGGAGAACTTCGTCAAATACGGCAAGAACCACCGTCTCAATGTTGCCCTGCTCATTGGCGGCGTATCGTTCGACGACCAGTTGCGCAAGCTTGAACGCGGCGCCGATGTTTTGATCGCGACGCCCGGGCGTCTGCTCGATCATTTCGAACGCGGCAAGCTGCTTTTGAGCGCCGTCGACATTCTCGTCATCGACGAGGCAGACCGCATGCTCGACATGGGGTTCATTCCTGACATCGAACGCATCTGCAAACTGATCCCATTCACCCGGCAGACGCTGTTCTTCTCCGCGACCATGCCGCCGGAAATTACCAAGCTCACGGAACAATTCCTGCATTCACCGGCCCGTGTCGAAGTGGCGAAAGCTGCGACCACGGCAAAGACCGTCGAACAGAAGCTGGTCAAATCCGGCAAGAAGGATTGGGAAAAGCGCGCGGTACTGCGTGACCTCATCCGCGCCGAGGACGAAGGCCTGAAGAACGCGATCATCTTCTGCAATCGCAAGAAGGATGTATCGGAGCTCTTCCGCTCCCTCGTCAAGCACGAGTTCGACGCTGGCGCCCTCCATGGCGACATGGATCAGCGCGCACGCACGACCATGCTTGCGAACTTCAAGGATGGCAAACTCAAGATTCTGGTGGCATCCGACGTTGCCGCCCGCGGCCTTGATATTCCTGATGTCAGCCACGTCTTCAATTTCGACGTGCCGATCCATTCGGAAGACTATGTGCACCGCATCGGCCGCACGGGTCGCGCCGGACGCTCCGGCAAAGCTTTCACGATCGTGACCCCCGCCGATACCAAGCATCTTTCATCCATTGAAAAGCTGATCGGCGAAGATATCAGCTGGCTCGACGGAGACCTTTCCACCCTGCCCGCCCCCACGGAGACGGACGAAGCTCCGCGCCGCGGCCGCCGCAAGAGTGAGCCCAAGCGCAAGCCGCGCAATGAAGGCCGCGAACGCGAGCGCCCGCAATCGGAAATCGATATTCTGGCAGCCGCTGAAAAGGCAAAGGACGCGGAAGAAGCGCCAGTCATCGCGGAAGTTCCTGTAGCGCCGCGCAACGCTGAAAAGCCGCACAGGGCCGCGATCAAGGCCGACAATGAACAGCGACGTGGCAAGACAGCGCATGCCGAGCCTCGCCGCGACCATCGGCGCGAGCGCGACGACCTTGGCTCAGCGCCCGTCGGCTTTGGCGACGAGATCCCCGCCTTCATGTTGATCGACACCAAAATCTAAAACTCAGTTAGATACCCGGTCTTGTCGAATCCATTGTTGCTCGCAAAACTCTGCGGCAGAGATTCGGTTCAAACAGGAAGGGCCTCCAACTTGGAAACTCCGGGCGTCGGATGCGGCATGGTTTTCCTGAACCGTGGCCGTATTCTCCTGCTGAAACGAAAGAAGAGCCCGGAAGCGGGCTCTTGGGGCATTCCGGGGGGGAAAGTGGATTTCCTCGAGACCGCGGAGCAAGCCGTTCGCCGTGAGGCGCTTGAAGAAACCGGACTGGAAGCGGGTGTCATTCGTCTCCTTGGATTAAGCGAACAGTTGTTCCACGAGGAAGGACAGCATTGGCTCGGTATCCTGTTTCTGGCGGAGACCTATAGCGGCGAAGCCCAACTTCTCGAACCGGAAAAACATGGCGGTCTCGGTTGGTTTCCACTGGACGACCTGCCCGCCAAGGTTACGCTGCCGACCACGCATGCGATCGACCTGATGCGCAAACGAGAATGCCCGCAAGGGTAGTGCTATTTCCTGGCACGCAGCGACGCCTCGTAGGCCCGCTTTGCCCATTCCGTCATGATGTCGGGATCATCGAACGCGTCATCGGGAATCGACCAGTACGGCATGTCCACTGGCTTGTTCTTGCCCGTATAGCGCCATTGCCGGCAGCCTGCCGCCACAAAATCGGGCGATGAGGTATTATCGGCCTTGAGAAGGATTTTATCGTCGACTTCAAGCGCGATAATCAAACCGTTGAAATAAATACCTTTGCCGCCAAACATACGCTTGATGGTCACGGGGCCGAGTCCGGAGAAGAGATCGTGAATTGCATCATTGTCCATGCGCCAACTATTGCAGGACAAGAACGGCGCGTCACGCCTAATTTGGCAGGAAGCTAAGAAGCAGCCGAGGCCAATGCTTCGGGCTTTGCCGGCGTCAGTTCCACCGATTCTCCGCAGCCGCAGGCCGATGTCTGGTTGGGATTGTTGAAAACGAATCCCGTGCGCAGCGTCGTCACCTCGAAATCCATTTGCGTACCGAGGAGATACAAGACGGCTTCCGGCGCGACATAGACCCTCGCGCCGTCCCTTTCGACAATGTCGTCACCTGGCTTTGCCTCGGTGACGAGGTCGATCATGTATTCCATTCCCGCGCAGCCGCCCTTCTTGATGCCGACGCGGATCCCGAGCGCGTTCTCGCGCGCCGCCACGATTTCGCGGACGCGATTTACCGCAGCTTCAGTCAACGTCATGACAGAAAAACGACCCATTTCTCATCTCTCTTCTTCGAGATCGCGGAACGATCACACATTACCATAGTTAATGTTACACAACCGTCACCGCAAGTGTTCAAACTGTCCCGGCCAACAATTGAGAGGCGGAGAGCCATGAACTATCGCCATCTTGTGTACTG
>NZ_JBBNAM010000054.1:0-91542 GCF_037994425.1 Phyllobacterium sp. | reverse complement strand
TGGATATCGCCAAGGAACATTGGGCTACCTACGGGCGCAACTACTATTCGCGCCACGACTATGAGGGCGTCGATACCGGCGCTGCCAACCGGCTGATGGATGACCTTCGCGGCAAGCTGGCGACACTTCCCGGGACCTCGGTGCAGGGATTGACCGTCGCGACCGCCGACGACTTTGCCTATCACGATCCGGTCGACAAGTCCGTCAGCGAAAACCAGGGCATACGTGTCCTGTTCGAGGGGGGCTCCCGCGTCGTCTTCCGCCTGTCGGGCACGGGCACGTCTGGCGCGACAATCCGCGTCTATGTCGAGCGCTACGAACCTGACTCCAAGCGCCATGACCTCGAAACGCAAGGCGCGCTCGCCGATCTCATCCGCGCGGCGGAAGACCTCGCTGGCATCAAGGCTCATACAGGCCGTGACAAGCCGAGCGTGATTACTTAAGGCGAGGCACGAACCGCGCCGGAGATGCGCGGGTCCTCTTCGAAAGTGGCAAGACCGAAGCCAAGCCTCAGGTCCGGCATGTCGCAGATGGCGTTGACGCCGAAGTCGGAGAAATGCAGCCGCCAGGTCGTTTTGTGCACGGGGTTTGGCATGGCGAAACAGGCGCAGGAAAGCAGCGCAAGATTGGCGCCGCCGTTGGGATCGCGAACCGACTGGTAGCGGATAAGGTCGATCCCGGCTTCCTTCGCCGCATCGACCAGTTCGAGGCAGGCGGAGTAGTCCGTCGGGTGCGTCCATAGTCTTCGTTGCTCGGCAAAAGGCGCACCGGTCAGGTCGATGGCACGGGTCGTAGCGTAACGCGCTTCGAAGGCCGTGAATTCCAGTGCGTTGCGTGGCCAAGGCGTGCCGGGGCTCTCAACGAAGAATAGCAAACGATAAAAAGCCGTTTCCGCGACGGCAGTCTCGACGGCTTCACTGGCGTAGAACACGCCCGGCGAATAGCCTTCACGGCGGAAACGGGAATTTCCGGGATACCGGCCATAGCGGAACGGGGTTGCGAGAAGGTAGTCGAGATGGACGCAGGCCGCAGGCAGCGGCGGCTTTGTCGCTTCGAGTTCATCCTCGAGCAAGGCTTGCTCGTCGAGCGTGTCGACAAGCTTCATCGTTGAAACGCGATGCTGCGCTTCTACGAGACGCCAACAGCCGCCGTGGCTGTTTCTGGTCTCAGATCGGAGCGCGGCGGGCGTCCAGATAGGCGAGGACATGGGTGAGGCCGTCAATGGTTTTGATCCGGTTGAGCGGCTTGCCGCCGAGCATGGTGTTATCGGTTCGCATCCAGGTGCGAGCAACCGCGTCGTCGCCCCCAACGATGGCGTCGAGTGATCGATAGAGACGAATGAAAAGGAGGGCGAGCTCATAGCTCTTGCCGCTGAGCGGTGCACCATCAAGACTGCGCTTCAAACGCGATATGCTGGGTTCCGAGAGGCCCACGATATGTGCGAGTTCCTTGGCGGTGAGACCAAGCAATTCCGATGAGCGCACAAGCGCCTTGGATACGACGGCGGTTCGATCGGGCGTTTCTGGTATGGGCTGACTGGCGGTTCGCATGGTTATTCCTTTCACTGGAAAGAAATATAGATTATGTTTCTCAGGAAATCAACCTAACGACGGGGTGTAACCATCATCGGTAAGCCGCCGTCAGGCTGTGTTGTCAGTTTCTGCACGGGCCATGGCTTGTAGTTTCCCGCCACATCAAACCGGTAGCGAAAGAGCAGTGTGGCGAGCGCAATGATAGCTTCCTGCAGGGCGAAACTCGCGCCGATGCAGACACGCGGGCCCGCACCAAATGGCAGGTACTGGAAACGGTCGATGCTGACGCGGTTTTCCGGGTGAAAGCGCGACGGCATGAAAGCATCCGGATTGTCCCAATAGAGCCGGTGGCGATGGACGGTCCAAGGCATGACCAGCACTGCCGCGCCCTTCGGCAGCTTCAAATCCATATATTGGTCATCCTCGATCGGCTCTCGGTTTATCGATGGCGCTGGAGGATAAAGGCGCATTGCCTCCTCAAATGCCGCGCGCGTCAGCGGCAGCGCATCAAGCCAGGCGTGCGGTGGCGGCACGTCGGCCTGACCGAGAAGCGCGTCGATCTCGGCTTCGATGGGGCCGCGCTCCCACGGCGCCTTGGCCAGGAGATAGAGGGTCCAACCCAGTGCGCGCGCGGTCGTTTCGTGGCCCGCGCCGATAAAGGTAATGATATTGTCTTCGATCTCGGCGCTCGACAGCCCGTTCGGACCCTCCGCCTTGAGCAGCAGCGTCAGAAAGTCGTTCGGCACCTTGTCGCCTTCACGGTCCATGCGGCTCTTGCGCATCGCCATCGTATTGGCAACGATCTGCCGGAAAAAGGCGAGGGCACGCCGGCCTCTGATCTGGGTAAAACGCGGCAACCAGTTCGGCGCGCCGAGAAGGTCGAGCGGATCGACGCGCCCCATGGTCTCGAACAGGCGATCGACTTCGTGCGAAAATTGGTCGGGATCGCCGGCAATCTCGCCGGAAAACAGCGTCTCGGCCAGAATGTCATAGGTGAGCATGGTCATGTCGCGTGACACGTCCGTCGGCTCCGCAAGATTTTCATAGCGCTTGGCGAACGCCTCGCTGGTTCGCTTCATGGCCTCGGCAAAACCGTTGATGTGCCGCGGCGTGAACACCGGCGCCATGGCCTTGCGCGAACGGCGCCAGGTCTCGCCTTCGGCCGTCAAGAGGCCGTCACGCAAGATCGGGCGCAGGATGCGCTGACGTACCGCCGCCATTTTATAGTTCCTGGCATTGTCCACCAGCACATGGCGGATCAATCCCGGATCGTTGGCGATGATCGTGTGCGCGAACGACCAGTCGATCGAAACCCACGGCTCGTTATAGGAAGGCTCGCCCCACAGCTCCAGAGGATTGCGATAGATGGTGCGGATAAGGCGCAATGTCCCTACCGGTCCGGTCCTGGGCACGGGGGCGGGAGGGATGAAGGCGCTTTGTACAGTATCCATGATCGGCTCCTACCGACCATGTGGGCATCTCGCGATGAAAATGCCAACGTTTCTTTTGAAACCTGTGAGCGCCATTTTTCTCTTGACGACGTAAGCGGGATAAGATGTGCTCCGCCTCGCGCCTACGGCGCGATATTGCGTTCTAGTTTTCCGGACTGCCTTCACTTTTTCAGCTTCGTCTCTTTGCTTCGATCCATATTGTGAGGTTTTTCATTATGAGTTTTCGCCTGTGCTGGCTCTTGCTGGCCGTTTTCCTGACATCATGCAGCGATGGGTCTGATTCGGATGAATCGGCGGATGCATCGTCGACATTCGAGCATCCTGCGCCCGGTCGCGCTCAACCGTCCCCACCAATCCCTCGTCCATCAACGGAACACCCGGTTTCTCCGCAAATTTCGCCGGTTACCGAAGCGGATTTTGAAGCTGGAGGCTCGTTGCACGCCTGGGAAGTCAATGAGGCAACGGCCAGTAAACCGCATACGATTACGCTCAAGGGATCGGTCATCCCGTTCACTGCAACAGCCGGGTACTTAATTGCTTCCGAACCCAAAAATGGAACGGGGCTTGCGTCTGCATTGGCAAGGCCCGAAGCCGCGATCTCGTATACCGCCTATACGCGCGACGACCAATCCGCTGACGCGCGGCCGGTGACGTTCGTTTTTAACGGAGGGCCAGGTGGCTCAGCCGCAGATCTTGACCTTGGGTTTCTCGGGCCCGTGCAAGAAGACGGACCTCCACCCTCTGATGAAGTCATCGCCCCGTTGAAGGACAATCCCAATACCATCCTCGACAAAACAGATCTCGTTTTTGTAGACCCCGTTGGGACGGGCTATTCCCTGGCAATCTGGCCAAATGACAATAAGGATTTTTGGGGTGCTGATAGCGACGCAAAAGTCTTGCGCGACTTCATTACGCGCTACGTCAACGTATACAATCGACAGAACTCTCCCAAATATATCTACGGCGTATCTTATGGCGGCTTTCGTGCCCCAATCATCGGGCGCCTGTTACTGGAAAGCGGCACCGGCCAATATACGACGTTTACTACAAGTAAAAATGTCCTTTCCGGTCTCGTCCTGAACTCCCCCATATTGGATCAGAATTCGGACTGTTACTATTGGTATGCCAGCTGCGGCGGTGCAGTGCCGACTTATGCAATGGTCGCCGACTATCACAAAAAATCGACGGCGCGTGCGGGCCAGGAAACCGAACTATTTCTTACAAGGGCGCGCACCTTCGGGGCCGAGTTTACTTTTCTTTACGACCACGTCTTCAAGGGAACTGATGCGAAAGTTCCCGACCGAAAGTCGTGGGAAGAATACATCAAGAAGCCAGACGGAGTGGCGTTCCTCAACAAACTCTTCGAATTCACGGGAATAGGTAAAAAATACGAACTCGGCGAAAGCTCCAGCAACAATCCCTGGATCGCCACACCCAACATGGACCCAGTCGACTTCAGGCAGAAATTTGCTCCGGAGAAGGGACAACTCCTGCTAGGCGATGGACGGTTTATTCTCAAGCCACAAACGGAGGAGCCTGCGTTCGATCGCACGAACGACTATTATGCGTGGCAAAAGGATTACCACGCCAAATTCATCGGTTACCGAACCCAGTCGCCCTATGTGGGCTTCAACGGCAAGATCATTGACAGCTGGGATTACAAACCCAACCCGGAGGCAATCTCAAATACGGAACGGTTCCGGACCAGTATTCCGGACATGACATTCAGTATGACGCTCAATCCCAATCTCAAAGTGTTGGTTCAGCATGGCTATTACGATCTGAATACGCCATTCCGCCAATCGGAAATTGATATCTACAATGTAGAACTCACCGCAAAGGTGCCGGTAAAAGTCTATGAGGGCGGCCACGGTGTCTCGCCGTATCGCACTGGAGGCTATGACAAGCTGATGCGAGATCTCGGTGCATTCTACGATCAGCCTTCGACCACGATGCTCGCGGCATCGAACGGGCATGTGTTCGGAAGGGTTAACCCATGAAAAAACTTGAATTTTATTTAACAATACTGATTGCAGCGATCTGTGTTGCCGCGCCAGCAGATGCTGAGGAATCTTTTGGGCAAACGCGCCAACAGCGTGGCTTGATGGAATTGCAGCGTGGCTTTGGCCAGCGCCATGCACCCACCCAGGTAGTGTCAACTCCCCTGACCCGCGAAAGCGTAGCGATTGTCGTCGACAAGCATGTCGAGTCGCTCTTCGACCGGGCGGCGGACCCCTCGACGCATTTGGTGACGCGTGCGTCAGCGGAGAAGTCGGGGCTTGGGTTCCTTGTCGATCATTTCGCCGCAATTGACCGCGACCATGATGGCAATCTGCGCTTCAATGAGGTCAAGGGCTTCCTTGATGCGCGATCGCCCGTGACGGCAAAACCGGCTTCCGGCACTATACAGATCGTCGAGTAACGGCTTCCGCTATTGCCCAAAATGGTTTGGCGGGAAATTCAAAGCCCGCCAGACCGGCCCCTGCCAAGCGCCATCAGATTGTCCATGTGCTTTCTCCAAATGAGCCAATTTGGCCATGATCCGTGGATATTAACTCCCCCAAGAATTGGAAAAACGTGCATTACGCACTATATCTATGGCAAGGACCGGGCATGATTCGCCCGGTTCTGTTATAAATACGGCACGCCGATCCTGGCGACCCGAGAAAAGATTGAATCTACATGAGTGATACACCGGAACTGACAGTTGAAACCTCGCCAGAATACGGTGCGGAGTCCATCAAGGTTCTCAAGGGGTTGGATGCGGTTCGCAAGCGCCCCGGAATGTATATCGGCGATACGGACGATGGATCCGGCCTTCACCACATGGTCTACGAAGTCGTCGATAATGCCATCGATGAGGCACTGGCCGGGCATGCGACGCGTGTCACGGTGACGCTTAATCCCGATGGTTCATGCACGGTAACGGACAATGGCCGCGGGATTCCGACCGACATGCATTCGGAAGGCGTATCAGCTGCCGAAGTCATCATGACTCAGCTTCATGCGGGCGGTAAATTCGATCAGAATTCCTACAAGGTTTCCGGCGGCCTGCATGGCGTCGGTGTATCGGTCGTGAATGCCCTTTCTGTCTGGCTGAAGCTCAAGATTCGCCGGCGGGGCAAGATCCATGAAATGAGTTTCACCCATGGCGTCGCAGACGCGCCGCTCGAAGTGACGGGCGATGCGGGCGATGCGACGGGAACGGAAGTGACGTTCCTGCCGTCGACCCAGACGTTTTCGATGGTCGAGTTCGATTTCAAGACTCTCGAGCACCGTCTGCGCGAGCTTGCGTTCTTGAATTCCGGCGTGCGGATTCTGCTCGCCGACCGCCGGCATGCCGATCCGGTCGAGCTTGAGCTTTTTTATGAAGGCGGCCTTACTGCCTATGTGCGCTATCTCGACCGTACCAAGAAGGAACTTGTCGCTGACCCGATCTACATTCGCGGTGAAAAGGACGGGACGACCGTCGAGGTCGCCATGTGGTGGAACGACAGCTACCACGAGAATGTGCTGTGCTTCACCAACAACATCCCGCAGCGCGATGGCGGTACGCACCTTGCCGGGTTCCGTGGCGCGCTGACGCGGCAGATGACAGGCTATGCCGATGCCTCTGGTCAGACCAAGAAGTCGAAGGTTACGCTCACCGGCGACGACTGCCGCGAAGGCCTGACGGCGGTTCTCTCAGTCAAGGTTCCCGATCCGAAGTTCTCGTCGCAGACCAAGGACAAGCTCGTCTCGTCCGAAGTGCGGCCGGTCGTTGAAAGCCTCGTCAATGAGGCGCTGTCGAATTGGCTCGAAGAGCATCCGGCCGAAGGCAAGGTGCTTGTCGAAAAGGTGATTCAGGCAGCATCCGCACGCGAGGCGGCGCGCAAGGCCCGCGATATCACCCGCAAGAACTCGCTCAGCATCAGTTCGTTGCCGGGCAAGCTTGCCGATTGCCAGGAGCGCGACCCCGCGAAGTCGGAAATTTTCATCGTCGAGGGTGATTCCGCCGGCGGCTCCGCCAAGGGCGGTCGCTCGCGCCAAAATCAGGCGATCCTGCCGCTCCGCGGCAAGATCCTGAATGTCGAACGCGTGAAACTCGACCGGATGCTCTCTTCCGACCAGATCGGTACGCTTATTCTGGCGCTCGGCACCAGTATCGGCAAGGATGAGTTCAATCCGGACAAGCTGCGCTATCACAAGATCATCATCATGACCGACGCCGACGTCGATGGCGCGCATATTCGTACGTTGCTTCTAACGTTCTTCTTCCGACAGATGCCGGAATTGATCGAGCGCGGCCATGTCTATATCGCCCAGCCGCCGCTCTACAAGGTGACGCGTGGCAAGTCCTCGCAATATATCAAGAACGAAACGGCCTTTGAGGGATACCTGATCGATTCCGGCCTTGAGGAAACATCGCTGGAGCTGGCATCGGGTGAAGTTCGCACCACGAATGACCTGCGTGCCGTCATCAACGATGCCCTCGCTGTGCGGCATTTGCTGCAGGGGCTGAACACACGCTATGATCGCGCCGTTGTCGAGCAGGCAACGATTGCTGGCGCCCTCAATCCCGAGGCGATCTCCGATACCGCCAAGGCGCAGGAACTGGTTGCGGAGGTCGCCGCCAGGCTCGACCTCATTGCCGAGGAAACTGAAAAAGGCTGGAGTGGACGGCTGGCGACCCCGACTGACGGCGTCGATGGATTCGTCTTCGAGCGTTCATTGCGCGGTGTCAAGGAAATGGTGACGCTTGATATGGCGCTCCTCGGCTCCGCCGATGCACGCCAGCTCGATCGTTACGCGGCCCGCCTTCATGACATCTACTCCCAGCCGCCGGTGCTTCGCCGCAAGGAGAAGGCCGATGCGGTGGCAGGGCCGATGGCCTTGCTCGAAGCGGTCTTCGCGGCCGGACGCAAGGGACTTTCGCTGCAGCGCTACAAGGGCCTCGGCGAGATGAACGCGGAGCAGCTCTGGGAGACGACCCTCGATCCGAATGCGCGCTCCCTCCTGCAGGTCAAGGTCAACGACGCCACCGACGCCGATAGTCTGTTCTCTCGCTTGATGGGCGATGATGTCGAACCTCGGCGTGAGTTCATCCAGGACAATGCGCTGAGCGTGGCGAACCTCGACGTTTGAGCTTTCGAAGCGCCGGAATGGAGTTCATTGTGCTCCCGGCCTCAAGTTTAACTTGGCATGGATCACTTTCGAAGGGGACGCACACCTCTCGGCGTCCTCGGTTCGCGCCAGGATTCCCCACTGAGCCAATTGGGAGCACGTGCTTGGCTTTAGCGAGCGCTGTTGCCAATCAAGCCAGAGGTTGAATGCCGAAGGGGTCCAACCCACAGACTTTATACTTTTGTACAACAACGCTATTGCCTGTTCTTTCGCGTCATGATTTTTTGTCACTCGGCGACGTCGGTTCGGGATGGCGGGATGCTCGCCCGACGAAAATGTCGTCTTTTGCCAACCTGATCGGGAATTGAAATGCAGCCTGTCTTTGATGGTCACAACGATGTGCTTTACCGGTTGTGGAAACATTCGAGAGACGGCGCCGATCCGGTTCAGGAATTCGTTGAGGGGACAACTTCGGGGCATATCGACAAAATCCGGGCGCAGAAGGGCGGGCTGGCAGGCGGACTTTGTGCCATCTACGTTCCCTCGGGCGATCTTGCGTTCAAGGCGCCCGACGCCAATGGACACTATTCAACGCCACTGGCCGCGCCGCTGGAGCGGGCGCCGTCTCTGGATATTGCACTCGAAATGGCGTCAATCGCCCTGCGTCTGGAGCGCGGTGGCGGCTGGAAGCTTTGCCGAAGTACGGCAGAAATTGATGCGTGCATAAACAGCGGCACCTTTGCGGCGGTCCTGCATATGGAGGGCTGCGAGGCGCTCGGCGCCGACCTCTCAGCGCTCGACGTTTTCTATGCCGCAGGCCTTCGTACGCTTGGTCCCGTGTGGAGCCGAAATAATATCTTCGCACATGGCGTGCCCTTCGCCTACCCGATGGGCCCGGATACCGGACCTGGCCTGACGACCGAGGGCGAAGAACTCGTCCGCGCCTGCAACAGGCTCGGCATTCTCATCGATCTTGCTCACATCACGGAAAAAGGCTTTTGGGACATAGCGCGCATCAGCGATCAGCCGCTCGTTGCCAGCCACTCTAATGTGCATGCCCTGACGCCCGTTGCGCGCAACCTGACCGATAGGCAGCTCGATGCCGTGCGCGAGAGCAAGGGCGTCGTTGGCCTGAATTACGCGGTCGCCATGCTGCGCCCGGATGCACGCGAGAACGCAGATACGCCGCTATCGGACATGATTCGGCACATTGATTACATGGTGAACCGCATGGGAATCGACTGCGTGGCGCTCGGCTCAGATTTTGATGGCGCCAAGATTCCGGGTGAGATTGGCGATGCGAGTGGAAATCAAAACCTCGTTGCGGCCCTGCGGGATGCTGGCTATGCGGGGGATGACCTTGCGAAAATCTGCCGTAACAATTGGCTGCGCGTCCTGCGCTCCGCATGGCATGAAGAAAAACAATAAAAATTACACCGCTCTAGAACAGGGAACTGACCAATGCTGATGAATAAGATCGACTCCAAATTCCGCCGTTTGCTCGGCGGCGCCGCACTTTCCGCAATCCTGCTTTCCGGCGCTCCGGCATTTGCAGCAACGCCAGCCGACACGATGGTTGAAGCCTTTGCCATCGACGACGTGATCACCCTCGATCCGGCCGAAGCATTCGAGCTCACCACCGGCGAAATCAACGGCAATACCTATGACAAGCTGGTGCGGCTCGACATCAACGATCCATCGAAGATCGTCGCCGATATCGCGGACAGCTGGACGGTTTCCGATGATGGTCTTACCTACACGTTCAAGATCAAGCCCGACCTGAAGTTCGCCTCCGGCAATCCGATCACCGCTGAGGATGTCGCATGGTCGTTCGAGCGTGCGGTCAAGCTCGACAAGAGCCCAGCCTTCATTCTGACGCAGTTCGGCCTGAAGCCCGACAATGTGACCGAGAAGGCCAAGGCGACCGATGGGTCGACCTTCGTCTTCACCGTTGACCAGGCCTACGCGCCGAGCTTTGTCCTGAACTGCCTTACCGCTACCGTCGCTTCTGTGGTCGACAAGAAGCTCGTCTCCGAGCACGTCGTCAATGACGACTTCGGCTGGGCCTGGTTGAAGACAGCTTATGCCGGTTCCGGCCCGATGAAGATTCGGGATTGGCGCGCCAATGAGATCATCGTTCTCGAGCGCAATGACAATTATTACGGCACCAAGGCCCCGCTCAACCGCGTCATCTACCGTCACGTTAAGGAAAGTGCCGCGCAGCGCCTGCTGCTCGAAAAGGGCGATATCGACGTTGCGCGCAACCTTGAACCGAACGATCTGGAGCAGGTCGTAAAGAACAGCGACATCACTACGACCAACGCCCCGAAGGGCACGATCTATTACTTCAGTCTCAACCAGAAGAACCCCAATCTGGCCAAGCCTGAAGTGCGCGAAGCCTTGAAATATCTCGTCGACTACGACGCGATCGGTGAGAAGCTGATCAAGGGCATCGGCGAGATTCACCAGACCTTCCTGCCGAAGGGTATCCTCGGCGAGCTCGATGAAAATCCTTACAAGCTCGATGTTGCCAAGGCCAAGGAACTTCTCGAAAAGGCCGGCTTGAAGGACGGGTTCTCCTTCACGATGGACGTGCGCAACAACCAGCCAGTGACGGGAATTGCCGAATCCGTCCAGCAGACAATGGCCCAAGCGGGCGTCAAAATGGAAATCATCCCGGGCGATGGTAAGCAGACTCTTACCAAATATCGTGCGCGCACCCACGATTCTTACATCGGTCAGTGGGGTGTCGATTACTGGGATCCGAACTCGAATGCCGATACGTTCACCAACAATCCGAACAATTCTGACGAGGGTACCAACAAGACCCTCGCATGGCGCAACGCCTGGGACGTGCCGGAACTGACCAAGGAAACCAAGGCTGCCCTGCTCGAGCGCGACAATGCCAAGCGCGCCGCGATGTATCAGGATCTCCAGAAGAAGGTGCTCGCAACCAGCCCCTTCGTCTTGATTTTCCAGCAGACGGAAGTCTCCGCCCTTCGCTCGAACCTCAAGGGGTTCAAGCTCGGGCCATCCTTCGACACCAACTACGTCTTCAACGTATCGAAGTGATTGGGCCTCAGGGCTGATAGGATGAGCAATATCGAAACACAAATGGAGTCCAGGCGTTCCGGCGCCTGGGCCACGAGCTTTCTCTGGGGAGCAGGACGATTCGTGGTGATCGGGGTCATCACGTTCCTCGGGCTTCTTGCAGTCACGTTCTTTATCGGACGTGTTATCCCGATCGATCCGGCCCTGGCGATCGTCGGCGACCGCGCCCCGGCTCACGTCGTGGAACGGGTACGGGAGGAGCTTGGGCTCAATCTGCCGCTCTATCAGCAGTTTTTCCTCTATATAAAAGGCATATTGCAGGGTGATTTCGGCAATTCGGTGCTGACAACCAACCCGGTCATGACCGACATCAAGCGGGTTTTCCCGGCAACGATGGAACTCGCGACGCTCGGTACGCTTATCGGCGCCTGTATCGGTGTGCCGCTCGGCGTGCTCGCCGCTGTCAAGCGCGGCAGCCTCGCCGATCAATTCGTACGCATCATCGGCTTGATCGGCTATTCGGTGCCGATCTTCTGGCTCGGCCTTCTCGCTCTGCTGGTGTTTTATGCCAAGCTTGGATGGACCTCGGGACCCGGCCGTATCGACGTGGTTTACGAATACACGTTCACGCCTATCACCGGCTTCTACCTCCTTGATGCGGTGATGCAGGGCAATTGGGAAGCCTTCCGCAATATCTTCAGCTTCATCATTCTTCCGGCATCGCTGCTCGGCTATTTTTCGCTTGCCTATATCAGCCGCATGACCCGCAGTTTCATGCTCAACGAACTTGAGCAGGAATATATTGTCGCGGCGCGGGCAAAGGGCCTCTCAGAAACGCGCATCATCTGGGCGCACGCCTTGCGCAACGCCGCCGTTCCTCTTGTAACGGTGATTGCACTTTCCTATGCCGGCCTGCTTGAAGGTTCGGTCCTGACAGAGACGGTATTTTCGTGGCCGGGGCTCGGCTTGTATATTACCAACTCCCTGCAAAATGCCGACATGAACGCCGTGCTGGGTGGTACCATCATCATCGGCACCGTGTTCGTCGCCATCAATCTCCTGTCCGATCTTCTTTATCGGGCGCTTGACCCACGGACCCGCGCACGATGAGCCAGGCAATCGACACACCGCCTCTCACGCGCCGCCAATGGCTGATGAGCGACCGTCCGCAATCGCGCCTTCAGGCGCGTCTCGGCCGCGCCTATCTCGTCTGGAGCCGTTTCGCCAGCAACCGCCTCGCGCTGGTGGGCCTCGCAATCATCATCGTGCTGCTGCTTGTCGCCGCCTTCGCACCGCTGCTTGCACCGCATTCGCCAATCTCCGGCGACCTTCGCAATGCGCGCCTTTTGCCACCGGGCGGTGAGTATCTGCTCGGCACAGATGATCAGGGCCGCGACATTCTCTCGCGACTGATCTATGGCTCGCGCCTGACACTCTACGTTGTCATTCTGGTCGCTATCATTGCAGCGCCCATCGGCCTGCTGGTCGGTACGATTGCAGGTTATGCAGGGGGCTGGATTGACGCGGTATTGATGCGGATCACCGATATTTTCCTTGCCTTTCCGAAGCTCATCCTGGCCCTGGCTTTCGTTGCCGCGCTCGGACCTGGTATCGAGAACGCCGTCATTGCCATTGCGATTACGTCATGGCCACCCTATGCGCGCATTGCCCGTGCAGAGACGCTGACCGTGCGCAATTCCGACTATATCGCCGCAGTCCGTTTGATGGGCGCTTCGCCGACCCGCATTGTGCTGCGCCACATCATGCCGCTCTGCCTTTCCTCCCTGATCGTGCGGGTCACGCTCGACATGGCAGGTATTATCCTGACGGCCGCTGGCCTTGGCTTTCTTGGTCTTGGCGCCCAGCCGCCATTACCTGAATGGGGCGCAATGATCGCATCTGGACGGCGCTTCATCATGGATCAATGGTGGGTGGCAGCAATGCCGGGCTTTGCCATCCTTATCGTCAGTCTTGGCTTCAATCTTCTGGGTGACGGACTGCGCGACGCACTCGATCCGCGAGGCAACAACCAATGAGCACGATGCTGACGGTTGACGATCTTCGCGTCACGTTTCCGACCCGTACCGGTAGCGTCAATGCAGTGCGCGGCGTTTCGTTCACGCTGGGGCGCGAACGCCTCGGTATCGTCGGTGAATCAGGATCCGGCAAATCTCAGACCGGCCGCGCCATAATGGGCCTGACGCCGCCGCATGCCAGCATCACGGCGAAGACCCTCAACTTCGACGGCATCGATCTTCTTCGTGCTTCGGTCAAAGAACGGCGCGCGCTGCGCGGTAATCGAATCTCCATGATCCTGCAGGACCCGAAATATTCGCTCAATCCGGTAATGAGCATCGGAAGGCAAATCGTGGAGACGCTGCGCACCCACGAGAAGGTCAGCAGGCGCGAAGCGCGCCGGCGCGCACTCGATATGCTGGCAGCCGTCCAGATACGCGATCCCGAGCGTGTCTATGATTTGCATCCGCATGAAGTTTCGGGTGGCATGGGGCAGCGCGCCATGATCGCCATGATGCTGATAACCGGGCCGGAACTGCTCATTGCGGACGAACCGACCTCGGCGCTTGATGTTACTGTACAGCTCGACGTGCTCGGCATTCTCGACAACCTCGTACGCGACAGGGGCATGGGCCTGATCTTCATCTCGCACGATCTGCGGCTAGTCTCTTCGTTCTGCGACCGGGTGATCGTCATGTATGCTGGTCGGATCGTAGAAGAAATTGCCGCCAAGGATCTGCGCAATGCCAAGCACCCCTACACGCAGGGACTGCTGAATTGCATGCCAGAGATCGGCGCGGACCGGCATCCGCTCCCGGTACTCGACCGCAAACCGGAGTGGGCAGCATGACGCCGGCGCTGAAGCTCGACAATCTCCAAGTCACGTTCAATCGTTTCCGCGCTTTGCGGGGCGTAAGCCTTGAAGTGGTATCCGGGGAATCCTTCGGCCTCGTTGGCGAATCCGGTTCAGGGAAATCGACGCTGCTGCGGGCCGTGGCGGGGCTCGCGCCGGTGACTGGCGGGACGATCGAGGTGAATGGCAAAACGCTCGGTTCATCCCGCACGAAGGCCTTTTACCGTGATGTGCAGATGGTATTCCAGGACCCTTACGGCTCGCTGCACCCGCGCCAGACGGTGGATCGGTTGCTCCTGGAGCCGCTTGCCGTGCACGGCTTCGGCGATATCGAACGGCGCATCTTACGGGCGCTTGACGAAGTAGGGCTCGGTTCGAGTTTCCGCTTCCGCTATTCGCACCAACTCTCGGGCGGCCAGCGGCAGCGTGTTGCGATTGCCCGTGCGCTCATCCTCGAACCCTCGATCCTCCTTCTCGACGAACCCACCTCTGCGCTTGACGCATCGGTGCAGGCTGAGGTGCTGAACCTGCTCGAGCAGATACGCCGCGACCGTAAGTTGACTTTCGTGATGGTGAGTCATGATCTCGCCGTCGTCACGCATATGTGCGACCGGTTGATGGTGATGCAGCACGGAGCCGAAGTCGAACGGCTCACCGCCTCGGAACTTGCGAGGCGCCACGTCACGCAGGACTATACGCGCAACCTGCTCATCGCGAGCCAGGGATTCGTCAGGCCGGCAGTGCAGAATGCCTAGTCATTTTCATTGAATATTTACCATTTGCTGAGGCATTCTCGTGGAAACTGCCGGTTCGACGGGAAATCGTGAAAATCTGAATGAATTTTCTAAGCGGGCGTTTACGCCGGGCAATTGATGGTTGCGCTCATCGACTGGAGTGGGGCCATGAAGAACTTCCGCCAATTTATAAAAGATCGCCGCGGGGCAACCGCGATAACATTTGCATTGCTGCTCGTGCCGCTTCTGGGTTTCGCCGGGCTCGCGGTGGATTACAGCCGTGCGAGCAACGAGCGCTCGCGCCTGCAGAATGCCGCGGATGCCGCGGCACTCGCTGCGGCATCCGTATTCACCGGTTCCAACAAATCGACTGCCGAGGCAAAGGCACGGGCCTTCCTGCAGGCCAATCTCGGCCTCAAGGCGGAAGATATAAATGTGAACTTCAATACGGCGAATCAAAAGGTTACGATCAGCCTTGGTGGCCAGACCAACACCTTGTTCATGCACGTTCTCAATAAAGACAACATGCCGATCAGTGTAAACGCCACCGCGCTGGCGCCGCTCAAGCCTACGACGGCCAAGATCACCATCGACAAGGTAACCGGTTACTGGTTCAAGAAAGTTTCGATCATTGTCGTGCGCAACGGCACGGAGGTTGTGGTCGGCACCATCAAGTACACGGCGACCGACCATAATCTCTACAATGGACGCGGCGGCGGCAAGACGGACCCGGACATCAACACACCCGTCACCTTCGATCTCGGTGATTACACGAAACTCTATCTCAAGATGGAGATCAAGAACGACGGTTGTGACATTGGCTACAAAAACGATTCGTCGGGCCGCTATGTCAATTGCGTAGCAACCAACAGTTCGTCCTACGCCAAGTACAATTCCACGCTGAGAACAGACGATCCAAATACTGTCAATCACCTGTTCGTGGACGGCGTACAACTGCCGGCGGGATCCAAACCGCCGCTCGATGACCTGATGAATTGTGATAACGCGACGCACAGCCACGCCTGGGAAGATGGCGGCGGTTGGGCCGACCAGGACTTCTTCTACAAGATCAACGCGGCCTGCAAATCGGTCGATGGCGAAAACGTCCGCCTGACCCACTAGGGTCAGGTTGCTTTGATGCGGCGCGATTGACTTTGCCCTTGCGCCGCTCCATCATGATTTCATTCCGAGGGGGGCACTGTACAGTGCTGAGATAGCGTCGAGCTGGACCCTTGAACCTGATCCGGGTCATGCCGGCGTAGGAACGGGAATTGAGCATAGTTCGCGCCATTTCAGCCTTATCCTCGCACATGTCCGGATCTCCAACAGAGATGGAGTCCAGAGCGTGCCTTATTTCCTGACATCGACCGCGTCTTGCCGGTAACGGCTCGGGCCATGCGCCTCGTTTTTCGCACGGTCATGGCGCTTGCCGCCGTCGCCGCGTGCTGGCAGGCGGTCGTCTGGCTGTTCCAACCACCACGCTTCATTCTGCCCGGACCGGCCGCAGTTGGGGCCGCCCTCATCGAGCAGCGACATTATCTCGGCTTGCATGCCTCGATCACCGTTGCGGAAATCGTGCTGGGCCTCCTGTTCGGCGGGCTTGCCGGAATTTTGACAGCGCTCCTCCTGGCCGGCATGCCCGCCTTTCGCCACGTCATGTGGCCTGTGCTTCTCGTCTTGCAGGCGCTGCCGGTGTTTGCGATCGCACCGCTGCTCGTCCTGTGGTTCGGCTTTGGGCTTGCGTCCAAGGTCGTGATGGCAAGCCTCATCATCTTCTTCCCCGTCGCGTCTGCCTTTGCCGATGGATTGCAGCGCACCAGCCGGGATCTGCTGGATGCCGCTTCGCTCACGCAGGCGACATCGCTTGCGACGCTGCTTCTCGTTCGCGTGCCGAGCGCCTTGCCATCGCTCGGGTCAGGTCTTCGCGTGGCCGCCGTCTTTGCCCCGATCGGCGCCGTGATAGGCGAATGGGTCGGGTCATCGCGGGGGCTCGGTTTCGTGATGTTGCAGGCCAATGCCCGCATGCAGACCGAAACGCTGTTCGCTGCGCTCATGATCCTCGCGACTCTTACCATCGCCCTGCGGTTCCTCGTCGATGCCCTTACCCGGCATCTTACCCCCTGGGCACACGAGTCATGACCATTCCTCCGTTCAACCCGACAAAGGACCACCTATGTTCCGCTCGCTCCCATTGATCCTGACGGTTTGTCTCGCGCTGCTTCCGGTACCGGCCATGGCTGCCGACAAGCTGACGGTGCTCCTCGAATGGTTCGTCAATCCCGACCATGCTCCTCTCGTTATCGCACGTGAGAAAGGCTACTTTGCCGATGTGGGTCTCGATGTGGAACTGATACCGCCGGCCGATCCTGCGGCGCCGCCACGTCTCGTCGCGGCAAAACAGGCCGATATCGCCATCCACTACCAGCCGAATCTTTATCTCGACCATGACGCAGGCTTGCCGTTGGTGCGTTTCGGAACGTTGGTCGAGACACCGCTCAACACTGTGATGACCTTGGCCGGCGGGCCGATCAAGAGCCTCAAGGACCTCAAGGGCAAGAAGGTCGGGTTTTCCGTCGCCGGTTTCGAGGATGCGATGCTAGGCGCCATGCTCAAGTCCGTAGGCATGTCAATCGCCGATGTCGAACTGATCAATGTCAACTTTGCCCTCTCGGCCTCGTTGATCGCCGGTCAGGTGGATGCGACCGTCGGGGGCTACCGGAACTTCGAACTGACGCAGATGGCGCTGGAAGCCCACGAGGGCAGGGCCTTCTATCCGGAAGAGCATGGCGTACCGATCTATGATGAGCTGATTTTCGTGACACACCGCGATCTGTTGGCGGACGACCGGCTGCCGCGCTTTCTGAACGCCGTCGAGAAGGGGGCGATCTACCTTACCAATCATCCGGACGAGAGCTGGCAGATCTTCATCAAAGCCTATCCGGATCTCGACAATCCGCTCAACAGGCAGGCCTTTACCGATACGTTGCCGCGCTTTGCCAAACGGCCAGCGGCGCTTGATCGCGGCCGCTATGAGCGGCTTGCCGTGTTCATGCACGATGCCGGGCTGATCAAGACGGTACCTGACATCGGCGATCTCGCCGTTGAACTTCGCCAATCTCCATTGCTCTAATCACAGAGAATATCATGCCAAAAGTAGATTTCCGGCTGAATGCCATTGTTGACGTCGATGCCATCGGAAGTGAAAAGGACCTCGGAATACTAGCGCTAGCGGCAGTGCGCGGCGGCGCGACCATCATCCAATATCGCGATAAGAACTCACCGACCCGTCTGATGGTTGAGCGCGGGCGGCGCATCCGCGATGCCTTGCGCGAAACCGGAATACCCCTCGTTGTCAACGACCGTGTGGATGTCGCGCTTGCCGTGGGCGCGGACGGCGTTCACGTCGGGCGCGACGACATGCTTGTCGGTGATGCCCGGCGGTTGCTCGGTCCGGATGCAATCATAGGATTGACGGTCAAGAGCGAGGCAGACGCCGAGGCGGCCATTGCTGGCGACATCGACTATGCCTGCATTGGCGGTCTGTTTGAAACACCAGCCAAGCACAACCCTGACGGGCCCATCGGCTTTGACGGATATAGTCGCCTTGCGCAGATCATCCGGGTGCGGAAGCCGGACCTGCCCATCGGGGCGATCGCCGGTATCGATCTTCAGCGCACGGCTCCAGCCATTGGCGCGGGGGCCGACGGCATTGCGGTGATTTCCGCAATTTTCCGACAGCACGACCCGGAGGGATCTGCGCGAACTCTGCGCGAGGCGGTCGACAGGGCGCTTGAGGCGCGCGCATGACGGCGATCGCATTGACAATTGCCGGCTCGGACAGCGGCGGTGGCGCAGGCGTCCAGGCGGACCTGAAGACGTTTTCAGCCCTCGGCGTTTATGGCGCCAGCGTGCTGACGGCGATCACTGCGCAGAACACTAAAGGCGTAACTGCTATCGAAAACCTGTCGCCGACAATCATCGAAGCTCAGATTGACGCAGTCCTTGCCGATATCGAAGTCGACGCCATAAAGATCGGCATGGTTTCGACCATTGGGGCAATCGATAGCATTGCGGGAGCATTGCAGCGCTGGGATCGATCGATCGTACTCGACCCCGTCATGGTGGCGACCTCGGGTGACCGGCTTCTAGATCCCAACGCGATCGATGCGTTGAAACGACAGCTCTTTCCAAAAGCAATGGTCGTAACGCCCAACCTTGCAGAAGCCGCTCTTCTAACCGGCATGCCCGTCGCCGAAAATGCGGATCAAATGCTGCAACAGGCCGAGCTCCTGTTGGAACTTGGTCCATCAGCAGTCTTGATCAAGGGCGGCCACGCCAAAGGCGCGATGAGCAATGATCTCCTCGTTGACAGAGGTTGGCCGAGCTGGTTTTCCGCGTCCCGCATCGCGACCGACAACGATCATGGAACCGGTTGTACGCTGGCGTCGGCAATTACCGCCGAACTGGCCAAGGGTAAAACGCTACAAGGCGCGGTCGCCGGCGCAAAGGATTATTTAACGGCAGCGATGGTTGCTGGTGCCAGTCTCAAAGTGGGGCAGGGGCGCGGCCCGGTGCACCATTTCCACCAGTGGTGGTAGGCGCGATCGTAGAGGCAAGGAGGTCCTGCCGCTCGAAAGGCAGCGGGATCACGGCCGGGAACACAACCTTCCCGTCGGCATAGGCAAGTTCGGTCGGCGTCATGAGGGCGCTCGCCGCTTGGGCGGCAGGAACTGTAGTTGCGTCGGATGGCGTGGCAACGAGTGCCGTTTGCACCGGCTCAGCCGAGGGTTCGAGGACGTCCAACATGCCCTTCTGCTTGGCCTGGTAATAATACCCGCGCGAGTAAAGGCGGACCGCCTGATCGGGGTTGTTGTCTGCGACCTTGTAGGCACCCGCGAGATACTTCACCCCATATTTGAGGTTGGTCTCGGCATCGAGCAATTCCTTGGCGCTGCCATCATGGCCAAGGCCGCGCGCCGTCGCGGGCAGCAACTGCATCAGGCCCCAATAGGGACCGTTGCGCGCCTGTGGGTTAAACCGGCTCTCACGCTTGACGACCCTCCGTACCAGGGACTCGGGTACAGCGTAGGCGACTGAGTATTTTGTGATCAGACCATCGACGGATGTGCCAGATGTCTTGGCTGCAGGCTTGGTTTCGGTCGCTGCAACGCGTGGTGCGGCCTCGGGAACCGGGATCGATGCCGCGCTCGGCAGTTTGGGATCGGTTGTCGAGCAAGCGCCGAGAACCAAGGCAAGGCTCAGGGCAGCGAAGGCGCGCGGCAATCGGATTTGAAGCAGCATTTGTCACCGGTCGAAGAAGTCGTAGCGTCGAGATTTCTCTTAGCTTGTTCGTGCCGGGCTGCGTCAATCACTTTCCGATACAGAGTGTAACAATACCGCCCACTGGCTGTCTGGGTGTAGGCGGTTGACTCAAGCATATATATCAATGTATCAGTTAACGATTGGTAAGGCCAGTTTACCAGTCAAGCGCGGAGAGGAGCCGTGCGGGGAGGACCAATGTTCGCAGCGATCCAGCCGCGCCGCCTGTACCAACAGGTCGCGGAACAGATCCGGGATCTGATCGAATGCGGCTCGTTCGCCGTTGGCGAGCGGTTGCCGGGCGAACGCGAACTTGCCGAAGAGCTTGGTGTATCGCGTCCGACAATCCGCGAAGCCCTTATTGCGCTCGAAGTCGAAGGGCTTGTTCATATTCGCATGGGCTCGGGCATCTATGTGACGCACCAGCGGCGCGAAAAGCCGGTCCTGGCCCCCTCCGACGATCTGGAGGGCCCGTTCGAATTGTTGCGTGCGCGTTCGCTCATTGAATGCGCCATCGTCGAGGAAGCCGCGAAAGTGGTGACGCCTGTTCAGGTCGAAGCCATGGATGCGGTGCTGACCAAAATGGCGAAAACGTTCAACAATCCGCATGCGTCCATCACGCTCGACCGAACTTTTCACACGACGATTGCCGGTATCATCGAGAATGCGGTGCTCGAGCGGTTCGTTGGCGAACTTTTCGATCAACGCATGACGCCGTTTTTCGAGCGTCTGGCCAGCTATTTCGAAAGCCCTGTCTCGTGGCGCGAGGCATTCGAGGAGCACCGGGCAATTCGTGATGCGATTGTTTCCGGCGATCCAGCGCGCGCCAAGGCAGCGATGCAGTTCCACCTGCAACAATCACAATCGAGATTTTCCAAGAGTTTCGACGAGGAACTCGAAAGCGAGAAACATCATCCGGCGGGAGGCCGGACCCCAAACACTATAATCTGATTTCAATCTGGGAGGAGAAGGACATGAAAATCAAGCTTATGGCCATTATGGGAGCGGTGGCCGCGCTCGCACTTTCTGCTGCTGCGGCACAGGCTCAGACGGCTTTGAAGTGGGCGCACGTCTATGAGACATCGGAACCGTTTCATACCGAATCCGTCTGGGCTGCTGAAGAAATCAACAAGCGCACCAACGGCCGCTACAAGATCGATGTCTTTCCGGCATCGCAGCTTGGCAAGGAAGCTGACATTAATCAGGGTCTGAAGCTTGGCACTGTCGATATCATCATTTCCGGCTCGAGCTTCGCGGCGCGCGACTACAAGCCGATCGGCGTCACATACTTCCCCTATATTTTCCGTGGCCCGGAACACCTGATCGCCTACACGAAGAGTGATGTCTTCAAGCGGCTTGCCGCCGGCTATGAAGAGAAGACCGGCAATCATATCGCCGCCGTCAGCTATTACGGCACCCGCCAGACGACGTCGAACAAGCCGATCGCGAAATGCTCGGATATGGAGGGTCTGAAGATCCGTGTGCCGGACGTGCCGGCATATCTCGCCATGCCGCGTGCCTGTGGCGCCAACACGACGCCGATCGCTTTCGCCGAAGTCTATCTCGCCCTGCAGAATGGCACTGTCGAAGCCCAGGAAAACCCGCTGACAACGATTGAAGCGAAGAAGTTCTACGAGGTGCAGAAGAACATCGTGCTGACTGGCCATATTGTGGACCATCTCAACACGGTCGTCTCTAAGCAGCTCTGGTCGAGTCTCTCAGACGAAGACAAGAAAATCTTCGGTGAGGTCATGCAGGAAGCAGCCGAGCGCACGACCAAGACCATCGAGGAGAAGGAAAAAGCGCTCGTCACGACGTTCAAGGAAAAGGGCATTAACGTGACCGAAGTCGACAAGGCCGACTTTGAAAAAGCTGTCATGGAAAAGGTGAAGTTTGAGGACTTCGGCTACGAGAAGTCTGACTGGGAGGCCATTCGCGCCATCAAGGAATGATCCACGGAGGGCCGGACGGCACAGCCGCCCGGCCATTCCACCACGCTGATGCGACGACTGGAGAATGCCGATGGCAAAGGAAGTTCATACCCAGATTACCGCCGAGGAAATCGCCCATTCCTTCGAGGAAGCGGCGCCCGTGGCACACGTTGCGGACTATGCGCTCGAAGACTGGCTGACGCTCGCCGTTTTTTGGCTGATGACCGCCTGCGTGTTCGTGCAGTTCTTTACCCGCTATGTTCTCAATAACAGCTATGCATGGACGGAGGAGATAGCAACCAACTGCCTCATTGCAGTCGTTTTCCTGGGCTCGATCATGTGCGTGCGCGTATCGCGCCACATCCAGGTCGACGTACTCTATCACTATCTTCCGGTTTCCATTGCCCGCGTCCTGTCGACGTTTGTCGACATCGTGCGTATCGGTTTCTTCGCCTATGGGGTCTGGCTCATGTGGCGCTATACCGACATCGTCGCCGACGAGCGCATGGTGACGATCGACCTGCCGCGAAACATCGTTTTCTACGCCGTCTTTGCCGCATTCGTATTGATGCTCGTTCGCTCCATCCAGGTTTTCATCAGCAATATGCGCCGGGGCTATTCGGTTCTCGAACGGCCCGAGGAATTTCACAAGGTAGAGGATTGATCCATGCTGCTGCTCGTCGGAACATTTCTCGTCCTCATGCTTGTCGGCGTCCCGGTGGCGATCTCGATGGCCGTCGCATCGGTGCTCTATCTGGTCTTCTTTGGTGTCGCCCCTGACATCATCGTGGCGCAGCGCATGATCGCAGGCGTCGAGAGCTTCCCGCTACTCGCGGTGCCGTTCTTCATCCTGGCCGGAAATCTCATGAACTCGGCGGGCGTCACCGGCCGCATCTATTCCTTCGCGGTCGCGCTCGTCGGCTGGATGAAAGGCGGGCTTGCCCAGGTCAACATCATCGGCTCGGTCATCTTCTCCGGCATGTCCGGTACGGCGCTTGCCGATGCCGCCGGGATCGGCACGATCGAAATCAAGGCCATGAAGGACCACGGTTATCCGGTCGATGCGGCCGTCGGTGTAACCGCCGCCTCCGCGACCCTTGGTCCGATCTTTCCGCCCTCATTGCCGTTCGTCATTTACGGCATGATGGCCAATGTCTCTATCGGCGCGCTTTTCATGGCCGGCATTTTGCCCGGTATCGTCATGACCGTGCTGATGATGGTCACGGTTGCCATATTCGCTTACGTCAAGCGCTGGGGCTCCGACGCACCATTCGAGATCAAGCAGCTTCTCGAAGCCTCGCTGGAAATCGTCGTTGTCCTCAGTGTCCCGGTCGTGATTTACCTTCTGACCCTTACCGGGCTGTCGATCAACGCATCGGTCGGCATCGCGCTTGTCCTTTTGCTTGCAGCCGACTGGTACTTCGACTTTTCGGCGGTCATGGCGCTCATGACGCCGGTCATCCTGATCGGCGGCATGACGATGGGCTGGTTCACGCCGACCGAGGCCGCGGTTGCCGCCGTGCTCTGGTCCCTGTTCCTCGGGCTTGTCCGCTACCGCACGATGACTCTGTCGAGCCTGGCGAAGGCGAGCTTCGACACGATCGAGACTACGGCATCTGTGCTGTTCATCGTCACGGCGGCATCGGTGTTTGCCTGGCTTTTGACCGTAAGCCAAGCAGCGCAGCTTCTTTCGTCGACAATCCTCTCGATCACGGAAAACAAGTGGGTGTTCCTCATCCTCGTGAACCTGTTGATGCTGTTCGTCGGCTGCTTCCTCGATACGATTGCCGCGATCACCATCCTCGTGCCGATCCTCTTGCCACTTGTGCTCAAGTTCGGCATTGACCCCGTGCATTTCGGTTTGATCATGACGCTCAACCTGATGATCGGCCTTCTGCATCCGCCGCTCGGCATGGTATTGTTCGTCCTGTCACGGGTCGCCAAACTTTCTGTCGAACGCACCACCATGGCGATCCTGCCTTGGCTCGTTCCGCTCTTTATCGCGCTGATCGCCATTACCTTCATCCCGGCGATTACACTTTGGCTGCCAACACAATTGGGTCTGATCAGATGAGTACGAAAGGCATAGCTGCTACACTCTTCGGCGCGGAGGATCTTCGCGTCGTCGATATCGAACTTGGCGAAGTTGCGCCCAACATGGTCCGTGTCAAGTTCGGCGCCGGTGGTATCTGCGGGTCGGACATGCACTACTTCCGCCATGCAAGGACGGGCGATTTCGTTGTCACGTCTCCGTTGATCCTTGGCCACGAGATTGCCGGCGAGGTGGTGGCCCTCGGCAGCAATGTCACGTCGCTCAGCGTGGGCGATCATGTTGCGGTCAATCCCTCGCGCTGGTGCGAGACCTGTGTTTATTGCCATGAGGGCCGCCCCAACCTCTGCGAGAACATCTATTTCATGGGATCCGCTTCCAAGACGCCGCATATGCAGGGTGGGTTCGCCAGCCTCTTCGACGCAACCGCGGCCCAGTGCGTGAAGGTCCCGGCAGACCTTCCACTGGAGGCCGCGGCACTCGCCGAGCCGCTCGCGGTCTGCCTGCATGCAGTCCGGCGTGCCGGCCATGTCAAGGGTTTCTCCACCATAATCTTCGGAGCGGGGCCAATCGGCCTGCTGACGATGCTCGCTTTGAAACATGCCGAGGCAGGTTCGGTGACCATGGTCGATGTTGCCGCGGCACCGCTGAAATTTGCCGAAGAACTGGGCGCCGACCAAATTGTAGACTTGTCAAAGGGCGAAGAACAATTGGCAACACTGGCGCAGGCGACGCCATTCGATATCGCCTTCGAAATTTCGGGAACCGCCGCCGGATTAGCGTCGGCTATCCGGACCGTGCGTCGCGGCGGAACCGTGGTCCAGGTCGGCAATCTTGCAGGAGGCACCATACCCGTGCCGGCCAACGCTGTCATGGCCAAGGAACTCGACCTCGTCGGGACTTTCCGGTTCGGCGAGGAATTCTTCGAGGCGGTCGAATTGATAGTCGGAGGCAAGATCGACGTATTGCGATTGGTGACTGGGGAATATCAGCTTTCGGATGCTCCGGAGGCCTTTTTAACCGCGCTCGACCGCTCGCGCAGCGTCAAGGTTGTTTTGAAAGCATGAGGCAGCGGCAATTTACGTTGCGCGCCGGTGCTTGGCGAATTAGCCGAAATCGGCTAACAAGCGCCGGTAACGCTGATTTATTAACGATCCTGCGATAGGATTTTGCTTCTGTCGCGGGTAAAACGATCCGGAAGACAAACGTGGGGCGAGTTCTTAGGGCTTTGTATTCGTTATCGAAATCCGTAACTTTGATGGCGGTGATCCTTGGTATCGCGAGTGGTTGCACGACGGCCGCCACGCTCGATCCGACCCCTGCGACGGTCGCGGTCGTGCCCCTGAACTCCGAAAAATATGCGTCCGTCGTCGTTGATGGCAGCACAGGGGTTGTTCTCTATTCGGCAAATGCCGATTTGCCGCGCGTTCCCGCATCATTGACCAAGATGATGACGCTCTACCTCACGTTCGAAGCCCTCCAGTCGGGTCGGATCTCCAAATCGACCATGATCCCGGTTTCGGCGCATGCGGCATCGCAGGCCCCCAGCAAGCTTGGCATCCGCCCGGGCCAGGCCATTGACGTCGACACGGCGATCAAGGCGATCGTCGTGAAATCGGCGAATGACGTTGCCGTGGCGCTCGCGGAATATCTTGGCGGCAGCGAAGACCAGTTTGCGGCGCTGATGACCGAGAAGGCTCGACGCCTTGGCATGAGGGGCACGAACTTCCATAACGCCTCTGGCCTGCCCGACCCACAACAGATCACGACGGCGCGCGACATGGCCCTGCTCGGCCTCGCATTGCGTCGGCATTATCCCGGGCAATACTACTATTTCGCCGCGCACGATTTCGTTTTCAACGGCAAACAGATTCGTGGTCATAACCGCGTTCTCGACCAGGTCAACGGCGCCGACGGCATCAAGACTGGCTACGTGCGGGCTTCGGGCTTCAACATCGTCACCTCTGTCAGCGATAATGGCCGTCAGCTCATTGCTGTCGTGATGGGTGGCAATACAGCCAGAAGCCGCGACGCCCAGGTCGTTAACCTCGTCAACCAATACCTCCCTCAGGTTGCATCGCGATAGCGCGGGTTGAAGGTCGCGGCGGCGCTCACTAGTCCCATTTCGGGGCAAGATGCCCCGGATTGACGATCCGGCCGTTGGGCCTCGCCAGCGCATACAGCGCCTGCATCTCGTCACCCGATAACTCGAAATCGAAGATCTCGAAATTGCTACGGGCCCGCTCTTCACTCACCGTCTTCGATAGCGCAACGACGCCCTTCTGTTGGACGAGCCAGCGAAGCACCACCTGTGCCTCACTCTTGCCGTGGGCCGCGGCGATCGCCTTGATCGCCGGATCGCCGATAACCTTGCCGTCGGCCATTGCATAATAGGCGGTAATGCTCATGCCATGCTTGCGTGCCGCTTCGAGCACGGCGGTCTGGTCGAGATAGGGATGATACTCGACCTGATTGGTGACGATCGGCGCCTTGCTAAGCGCAACAGCCTCGGCCATCAGCGCCGTATTGAAATTGCTGACGCCGATGTGGCGGACCTTGCCGGCTTCGTGCACTTCATTCAGTGCTCCGATACGTTCCGCGAGTGGTACGTCGCTTTGCGGCCAATGCAGCAGGAGGAGGTCGACGTAGTCGGTCTTCAGCTTCCTGAGGCTCTCGTCAACAGACTTGACGAAGGCATCATGCCGGTACTTGTCAACCCAGACCTTCGTGGTGAGGAAGATCTCGCCTCGGGCGACACCCGAGCTTGCGATGGCTTCACCCACTTCGGCTTCGTTGCCATAGATTTGAGCCGTATCGACATGGCGGTAACCGAGCTTGAGGGCGGCCGGCACCATGCGAAGCACGTCATTGCCGGGCATACGGAACGTACCGAAGCCGATTGCCGGAATTTCTGCGCCATTGGCGTTTACATTGAACATCGCTTTTTCCTTTGTCTTAACAGGTGGCCAGAGCTTCGACCGATGCGCGCCGGTCGAGCAACTGGCTCCAGAGCGTCAGCCCGAGGGCTCCGACGACGAGAAGGGCACCGACCCAAGGTGTCGCACCGAGCCCGAGCGGGGAGGCGACGATGGTGCCGCCAAGAAAGGCGCCGCCGGCAATGCCAAGATTGAACGCGGCAATGTTGAGCGCCGAGGCGACATCGACCGTATCAGGCGTATGCACCTTGGCAAGCTGTACCACATAGAGCTGCAGGCCCGGAACATTGGAGAAGGAAAGTGCTCCCAGTGCGGCAAGTGTTACCAGCGACCAGACCGGAGATGCGGCAGTGATGGTGAAAGCGGCGAGAACGGCAGCCTGAAGCGCGAACATCACCACCAGGGCGCCGACCGGATTGCCATCGGCAATGCGCCCGCCGGCCATGTTGCCGACTGCGATCGCAAGGCCGTAGAGCACGAGAATGAGGCTGACCGTCGACTCGCCGAATCCGGTGATCTGCTGCAGGACAGGGGCAAGGAATGTGAACATCACGAAGGTGCCGCCATAGCCAAGAGCTGTCATGGCGAATGCGAGAAGCAGCCGGCCGCTTGCGAGGACGCGCACCTGGTCGATGAGGCGGGCAGGAGCGGCCTTGGCGATCTTCGAAGGCAAGAGCATGGCTATCGCTGCGAATGCAATGACGCCGAGGCCTGATACGGCCCAGAAGGTGGCCCGCCAGCCGAGTTGCTGGCCGATGAACGTGCCGAGCGGCACGCCGGTGACGATAGCAACGGTAAGGCCGAGGAACATCATAGCGATGGCCGAAGCGCGGCGGTTGGGCGCGACGAGATCGGCCGCGATGGTGGCGCCAACTGAGAAGAATACGCCATGAGCAAAGGCGCTGAGGACGCGCGCAACCAATAGAAGCTCGTAACTTGGCGCGAGGGCTGCAGCTGTATTGCCGACGATGAAAAGCACCATCAGTCCGAGCAGCAACGGCTTGCGTTCGAGGCGGCCGGTCAGAGCCGTCAGGACTGGCGCGCCGAACGTCACGCCAAGCGCGTAGACACTGACGATGAGGCCGGCAAGCGGCAAGGAGATGTTGAGGTCATTGGCGACCGTGGGGAGCAGGCCGACGATGACGAACTCCGTCGTCCCGATGGCATAGGCGCTGATCGTCAACGCCAATAGAGCGAGTGGCATTGTGTTGTCCTTTCAAGAAGGCCGTCTTGGGAACCGGCCGCGAAATAGGGTTCATCCAACCCTGGGTTCATTTCCGGCAAATATGGCTCGCGGCGATTAACTTGATAATCTGGACCTAATGCGCAATACTTGTGAAGTGAGTTCACAAGTGGCGGGCTTAGACATGGATAATCGGGCCGGGGAAATGGACGTCTTCGTGCAGGCGGTGGAACTCAACAGTTTCTCTGCGGCGGGACGACGGCTTGGCCTGTCACCTTCAGCCGTCAGCAAGATGATAAGCCGCATCGAGGAACGGCTTGGCACGCGCCTTCTCGTCCGTTCGACACGCACGCTGCAGTTGACACCCGAAGGGGAAGTCTATCACCAGCGCGCCATGCGCATCGTAGCGGAAATCGAGGAGGCGGAGCGGGCTGTCGCCCACGGCGCGTCCGCCGCGCCGCGCGGCGTTTTGCGGGTCAACTCATCAGTTCCTGTGGGCGTAACCTGTATTCTGCCGCTCGTGCCGAAATTCCTGGCGAAGTATCCGGACGTCAGGCTGGATGTTTCGCTGAGTGACGGCGTCGTCGACCTTATCGAGGAACGGGCCGATATTGCGATCCGCGTCGGACCCATGCGCAATTCCGCATTAAAGGCGCGCAAGCTCTTCGAGAGCCGCGTGGTGGTCATCGCTGCGCCGGATTATCTCGAAAGGCATGGCGTTCCAAAGCGGCCAAGCGATCTCGAGCAGCATAATTGTCTCAATTTCAACTTCCGTCGCGCGTTGAACGAGTGGCCTTTTCGTGACCCCCAGTCTCAGGAAACGGAACTTTTGCCTGTTTCCGGCAATTTCGTTTCCAACAATGGCGAAACCGCACAACAGATGTGCGTTGCCGGGCTCGGGATTGCCCGGCTTGGTCTCTTTCACGTGATTGACGACCTTCGAAAAGGACGCCTGAAAGTGCTTCTCGAGGCGTATAATCCCGGCGACCTCGAACTTATCCATGCGGTATTCGTCGGACATGAATATCTCGCGGCGAGGGTCCGCAGTTTTGTCGATTTCCTTGTGGAGAATATCGGGCCGTGTAATGAACTTTCAGCACCTGAAGCAGCCATCGCTAGCTGATCGAGACCGTGGCAATGACTGACGCCGAAGACCTGAAGCGCATAAGGCGAGCCTTTGCCAATAAGGTGCTGGCAAGCGTTGGCGTGGACGATCCGCGTATCGAGCGGGCCTTTGCCGAGGTGCCGCGCGAGAATTTTTTGGGTCCGGGTCCATGGCCAATCAGCCGGTTCGGGATGGGCTTTGGTTTGAGTCCTGACGATGATCCAGTACACCTCTATACGGATGATCTCGTTGGCATCGCGCCGGAACGACACATCAACAATGGCGAACCGTCGTTGCACGCTCACCTTTTGTGGCATGCAAACATTTCCGAAGGCGAACACATCGTTCATATCGGCACCGGCACGGGCTATTATACCGCGATCATGGCGCGTCTTGCTGGACCGTCTGGACACGTTCTCGGCATCGAGCTTGAGGAGGATCTTGCGGTACGTGCTGGGCATTATCTGGCCGAATACACCAATGTCGAGATCGTTCACGGCGATGGCACCAAGGTTTCCTTCTCGCCAGTCGATGTGATTTATGTCAATGCCGGCGCAACCCGCCCCGCCGATATCTGGCTCGATCGCCTCAAGGATGGGGGCCGCCTTCTCCTGCCGCTCACGACCGATGATGGCTTCACGCTGATCGGTCGCGGCGCACGTCCGCGCGGCGCCGTTTTCCTGATCAAGCGGCTGGGTGACGACTACTCTGCCCAGGCGGTGTCGGGCGTGGCGATCTATCCTTGCGCAGGTATGCGTGATGCAAAGTCCGAAAAGGCCCTTGCAATCGCTTTTGCCACTGGCGGGCTAAAGCATGTGACCCGGCTTTATCGCTCGGGTGATATCCCCAGTGCCCGTTGCTGGCTCAAGGGCGATGGCTGGTGCCTGGCCTATGATTGAGACAGGGAGACTGTGTCCTGGGTTCGGGTCGCCGTTCGGTTCTTCAGATTGAGAAGATTGCCGCAAAGAATAAGGATAGCGCCGAGGGCAGTGAACATATCCACGCGCTCTGCATAGATCAGCCAGCCGAGGACTGCCATTAACGGCACGCGCAGGAAATCCATTGGTATGACAACGGTAGCATCAGCATATTGCAGCGCCTTTGCCATGCAGAAATGTGAGAAAGTGCCGGTAAAGGCAATGATGACGACCCAGGGCAGGACGTGCAGGGACGGCCATTTCCAGACATGCAGGGCCGGGAACAGGCCAATAGCCGACTGAATGACCAGCATCCAGAATATGATCTTCACCACACTGTCGGTACGTGTGAGCGATTTCACCATGGTGAAGGAAATGCCGAAAGTGAAGGCGGCGCCAAGGACAATCAACTGCCCGGTTTCCACCGAGCCGATGCCGGGACGCACTATAATAACGACGCCGACGATGCCGAGGATGATGGTGAGGACCCGCCATATATTGAGCCGCTCGCCGAGGAAAGCCACCGCCATCACCGCGGTCCAGGCGGGTGTCGTGAACTCGATGGCGATAACCTGCGCCAGCGGAATCATGGACAGGGCCTGAAGCCATGCGAACTGCCCGGCATAATGTGCCGTGTTGCGACCGAGGTGCTGCCAGATGCGGGTTGTCCTCATCGCCTTAACGCCGCCGGAAGAGCGGATGAGCGGATAGAGCATGGCCAGACCGATCAGCGAGCGCATCTCCATGATCTGGAAGACGTTGAGTTCCCGCGAGGCCTCGCGACCCGATATCGCCATCAGCAGAATCGCGGTAAGCGATCCCATCATCCAGAGCGCAGCCTTCAGATTGGATTGCGGCATCATGAATTATTGCTTGGCGTAGATTCCGGCAAAATCTGCGAAACCTTTCACCTCGATCGGATTGCCCGAGGGATCACGGAAGAACATCGTCCATTGCTCGCCGGGCTCGTCCTTGAATCGCACCGTCGGCGGCATGACAAATTCGACCTTCGCCTTGTCGAGCCGGGCGGCCAGATCGTTCCACGCCTCAAGCGGCAGGATGACGCCGAGGTGCGGCATCGGCACCATGTGGTCGCCTACCTTGCCCGTATTGGTCGTTTCGAATGGCTTGCCGAGGTGTAGCGAAATCTGGTGGCCGAAAAAATCAAAATCCACCCATGTCGAAGTGCTTCGGCCCTCTTCGCAACCGAGGATCGCCCCGTAAAAGTGCCTCGCCTTGTCGAGATCGGTTACGTGGTAGGCAAGGTGGAACAACGAGCGCATGAGAATCCTGACAGATAAGCGGGAGCGCGGCGACGCTAACAGCAAATATGCAGCCAAACAATCAGCAGACTCACCAATTTGGCCGTCACGCGGCGGATTTCGTGGAACTAACGGTCAGCGCCGGGAGTTATCCGAAGCTACTCTCATATTGATCCCCGAAAACAGGAAGTTTGTAATGTCGATATTGATCAGTCTCTTGATCACCGTCCTGGTGATTTTCCTCGTGCTTTACCTCATCCAGATGCTGCCGCTCGACGGGCGAGCGAAACAGATCGCCCAAGTCATCGTCATCGTTATCGGCATCATTTCGCTTTTGAAGTATCTCGCAATTTTCTAAACCGCGTTCTCCAACTGGCCGAGAAGCCAGTCCCTGAAGGCGCGGATCTTTGGCACATTTCGCCGCGCCTCGGGATAGACGAGCCAGTAGTAATGGTCGGCCGTGCCCACGATATTGAATGGCTGGATAAGCAGGCCTTGTGCGAGTTCAGTCTCGTAGAAAGCCGGGGTCAGGATGCCGACGCCCTGGCCGGCGATCACGGCTTTTCCTTCAAGGTGCTGATCGCCGAACCGGCTGCGCGGATCGCCGCGCAGATCGGGGTTCGCGATACCCGCCGCACTGAACCACAATTTCCACCAGGGATCGCCAGGATCCACGATCGGCAGTCTCAGGAGATCCTCCGGCGCTTTCACGCCGCCTATCGACGCCGCAAGCGCGGGGCTGAGCATCGGGCTGAAATCGGCATCGAAGATTCGGTGGGCGACTAGTCCGGGCCACTTACCACTGCCCGAACGGATACCCACATCGGCGTCTTGGCGTGAAAAATCAATGATTTCTCGGTTCGCCTGCAGTCTGACTGCCAGATTTGGCTGGGCTAGCTGGAATGATCCAAGCCGTGGCACCAGCCAGTTGGCGGCAAAGGTCGGGATCGTGCTGATGGTCAACACGCCATCGGCATTCTCGCGCGTCGCGGCAATGGCCGCCCGCATCATGTCGAACGCGTCGCTAATGACCGGCGAGAGACGCCCACCCACCTCGGTAAGCGTGACCTGCCGCGGTCGGCGCAGGAACAACTGGGCGCCGATGCGCTCCTCCAGAAGCTTGATCTGATAGCTGACCGCGGCCTGAGTCATGCCGAGTTCCTCCGCTGCCTTGGTGAAACTGCCATGGCGGGCAGCGGCTTCGAAAACCCGGATGGCGGCGAGGGGTGGAAGATTCATTGACGTCTCACATAAGCTCTACTTATGCATGCTACTTGGTGTTTTGTTGGAAAACAAGCGTCGTCGGGCGCATGTTCATTTCACCCAAGACTGAACCGCATAGGATTGAATTGGAGTTGAAACAATGACCACTGTACCCACACATGCCGCCCATGCCTTCGGCCATCTGACGTTAAAGGGGCTTCTGACTAAGCCCGAGCGGCAGGCACCCGTCGAACGGCGGCCTGTCAGGATCGACGCCGAAGAGTTTTCCGATCACATGTTGCGTGATATCGGCATGATCGACGGACGGCCGGCTCGGGGCGAACGCCCGGCTACTGACGATCTCGGCTCATTGTTCCGCGATGGTCCGAAGCGGTTTGTCTAGAACGCTGTAAGCAATCAGGAGTCGAAATCTGTTTCGAGCCGCTTTTCAAGCGCAACAAGGTCATCGGGCAAGGGCATGCCCATGGCCCTCAGCTCGTTGAGCTTTTCGCGCAGATTCTCGTGAATCTCATGGGCATCGGTGGGCCGTTGGACCATCGCTTCGAGCAAGAGGGCGATCTGTGCCTTGATGTCTTCGAAAGCCATGGTGTCTCCTTTCACTCCGCACGCTGCCTGCGTAACATAGCAGATTATTCTTGACCGGAGTATTGTGTATCCGAGACCTTTTCCAGCCATTCGGCGGACTTGCCGTCAAGCCGTTCCTGCATGGCGAGATGGGCCATGTAGGTGTCGGGTCCGGCACCGTGCCAATGCTTTTCGCCGGGTGGAATCCACACCGTATCGCCGGCTCTGATTTCGCGGATAGGTTCGCCCCAGGCCTGTACCAGTCCCTTTCCCGCCACCACATGCAGCGTTTGCCCAAGCGGATGGGTGTGCCAGGCTGTGCGCGCACCGGGTTCGAATCGAACCATCACCGCCTGAAGCCGTGCGGGCGCCGGCGTTTCAATAATCGGGTCCTGCCAGACGGTGCCCGTGAACCACTCGGACGGCGCGCGCCGCGAAGGGACCGAACCAATTGCCTTGATATCCATTACATACCTCCCGCAGTTTCTGCAGTTCTTGCAAAGTCGAGGGCTTCTGGCATTTGCATTGCCGTAGCCGATGTAACCACCGAATCGAGAAAACCCGGGAATCTCCGGTCGAGATCGTCGCGGCGCAGTGTCAGGAGACGGCGCGTGCCATCAGGGCGCACATGAATGACGCCAGCCTCGCGCAGCTTCGCCACGTGATAACTGATCGCGGTCTTCGAGCCGAGTTGCAGAAACTGCCCGCAAGTCATCGCCTTTTCGCCGTTCCGGGCAAGGATGGCAATGATGGCGAGGCGGGTCTCGTCGCCAAGTGCGGTCAGCACTGCCGGCAGTGCTATGTCGTCGGCGGCAGGGTGGTCAAGATATTCTGTCATACAAATTCAATAGCAATTGGCAGGAGTGTTTTCAATGTTCAATATTTGTTGAACTTTTCGCTTGACTTCCGGGAGACCGCGGCGTTTGTTCAACATTCATTGAACATTGAGGTCACTCCCATGAATATTCGCCTCTTCGGATTGGCTCTTGGCGCGTTCGCCATCGGTATCGAGGGATTTGTCGTGGCCAGCCTCCTGCCGCAGATCGCCGGTGATACCGGCGTCACACTGGTACAGGCTGGGTATCTGGTCGTTGCATATGCGTTTGCCTATGCGATCGGCGCCCCGGTGGTTGCGGCGCTTACTGGCTCGCTCGACCGCCGTACGATCCTCGCCGGCAGCGCCACAGTCTTCGTCATTGGTGCGTTGTGTGCCGGCTTTTCGTCTACGTACGCACTGCTCATGATCGCGCGCCTTCTGATTGCCGTCACCGCAGGTCTCTATGCGGCAACGGCGCAGGCAACTGCCGTTGCGATTTCGGAAGCGCATCACCGCGCCCGGGCCGTTGCAGCCGTGGTCGGCGGCACGACGCTTGCCGTGGCGTTCGGCGCGCCGCTCGGCGCCGCTATCAGTAGTGTCGCAGGCTGGCGGGGAACTTATGTATTTATCGCGCTCATCGGCTTGATTGCCGCCGTCGTCGTCTGGTCCCTGTTACCACGCGGACTTTATGCGGACCGCCTCAGTCTTTCCCAGCGCCTTTCGGTGATCCGCCACCCCGGCCTGTTGCCCGCACTGCTGACGACGCTCCTCTACATGACCGGTGCCTTCGCGGTTTATACCTATATTGCTGCGATTGCCGTTGATGGCGTCGGCCTTGCGAAGTCGATGATGCCGGTGGTTCTGCTCTCCTTCGGCATCGGTGCGGCAATCGGCAATATCGTTGGTGGCCAACTAGCAGATCGGCTGGGCGCGACCCGCACGGTGATTGCCGCTTCCGTCCTCAATGCCGTGGTGCTGGCAACCGTCAGTTGGATCATGCAATTGCCGCATGATATCGCCGGTCCCGTACTCATCGCTCACATGTTCGCTTGGGGCGTCATCGCCTGGATGTTTCCGCCAGCGCAGGCGAGCCGCGTTCTCACCATTGCGCCTGAAAGCGCGCCGATAGCCCTCTCGCTCAATTTTTCGGCGCTCTATCTCGGCGTGGCTTTCGGATCGATGATCGGAGGTCAGATCCTCTCCCACATCGGGTTGATTCACCTTGGCTGGCTGGGCTCGGCGTTCCCGCTGCTCGGTCTCGTCGTGCTGCGGTTTGCCGGACGTGCGCAAGGACGATTGTCGATGGCCTGAGAGGGGTTAGTGGACCACTGTCGCATCGAAAGGCTTCAGACCGGGGTGTTCCATGCTGTCGCGATATATCGCTGTCGCCTGGGTGCGGTTGTGGGCGCGCAATTTACGAATGAGGTTGTGGACATGCACCTTTACGGTATGCACCGAAAGCGCAAGCCGGTCTGCAATGATCTTGTTTTGCAAGCCCTCGGACAGAAGCTGCAGGATCTCGTGCTCGCGCAAGGTCAGCGTTTTTACCGGCCAGGCGTTCATCGACGTATTCTTCGGCTGGGCACTGAACGACGCCTGCGCTTTACCTTGCGCGCCATTTGCGGTCTTTGCCATCGAACGAACGATGCTTGAAGGATAGTATTCACCGCCATTCAGCATCAACCAGACGACCGCGAGCCAGGCATCAAGCTTCAGACTGAAGGGCAAGAGCCCCTGCACCAGCTTGTTGTCAAAAAGCGTGTTGAATTCAGGAATGGACGCGCTTGTATCATCGATCATCAGCGTTACGTAGGCGTCGGGAAAGCGCATCTTGCAGCGCGCGACGCAATCGACGAGGTCAGCTACAAAATCGGCATGGATCATGACAAGGCCCACACCATCATCGTGTTCGCCAGACTCGGCAAGCTTGTTCGAGAGGTCAACCTTGAGGTCGGGGAAAGTCCGTTCGAGCGATTGCACAAGGCCCTGGAATACGACCCCGGCCTCGGCATAGATGAGGATGCCGCTCTTGAAATTCGCCCCGCCCTCGGTCTGGGAACCGCTTTGGATTTGGTCAGTCCTCATACGCGCCACTGTCACACTCATGATCCTACCCTACGCCACTTGATGAGAAAAAACCGCGTGATTCTGCTATGATTTTGTCGAAAGCGGGCCTGTCTAAAAGTCGATTCGATGCGGCTAACCCCTTGTATTTCATGTTAATCGGTAATGGTAATGGACCAAACGTGACGCGGGCGTGACGCGAAGGCGCGCCTCGCGCGCGCGAAAGGCCCCTGGTCGGGAAAAGGCAAAAATTCGGGTCTTACCCTGCTGACCCGTTTGCCCAGTAAGCTCCCGGAAGCGCTTGTTTTCCCACAGGCGACGTTCTTTCACTAGTCCAAACGGACACACCCGTTCCCGCCGGGTTCATCCATCAGGTGGAACCTCTTCTCACTTCTCCTAAATGGCGCGGAATCATCCCCGCCGGTACTGTTTTCCAAAATCCACTCGGTATGGCCGTGACAGGTGAACACACCTTGCATGGCGAGTGTTCAATTTACTGGGGGTGTGTCTTGTTTGCATGGATCACCAATGTTCTCGCAGCACTGATTGTAAGTGCTGCACTGGTCGTCATTCTGAAACGGGTCTCGCCTGTGTTCTCCCTCGTCGATCATCCCGACCGGCGCAAATTGCACGATGGCGTCGTTCCGCTTTGCGGTGGCATTGCCATTTTCGCGACTTTTGCGATTGTCATGATGCTGCATGAACGCGCGACGTCGCTTCCCGTAAATTTCTGGGCAGGGCTGCTGGTAACCTTGGTAGTTGGCGTGATCGATGACCGCGTCGACCTGCCGGCCGTGCGACGCTTGGCTGCGCAGTTCCTGGTGGCGTTGATGCTGGTCAATCCATTCTCGGGAATTACCATCGTCACCGGCATTGCCTTGCCACCCGCGCTACTCGCCATCTCGTTTCCGCTGCTTGCAATCGTGGCGGTTTTCTTCGTCATCGGCCTCATCAACGCCTGGAACATGATCGACGGCGTCGACGGTCTTGCGGGAGGCTGCGCGGCCGTGGCGCTGTTCTGGTTATCGGTCATCGCAGCCTATAAGGGCGTGACGGAGCTGATACTCCCGATGCTTGTACTCCTCGCCGCCGTATGCGGGTTCCTTGCCTTCAACATGCGCAGTCCGTGGGTTGCCCGCGCCAAGATTTTCCTTGGGGACGCCGGAAGCACGGCTCTCGGCGCTGTCATTGCTTATCTGATCATTACACTTTCGATCCGCGCCAATATTGCATTCACCGTGCTGCTCTGGATCGTCATCGTGCCCGTGATCGATACGCTCAGCCTGATCGTCCGGAGGGTGCAAGCTGGCCGCAGTCCGCTGGCTGCGGACCGCTGGCACCTGCATCATCTTCTGCTCGACCGCGCGATCCCGCCGGCGAAAACAACCATGGCCATTGTTGCCACGTCAGGGGTCTGCGGCGGCATCGGCTGCATGAGCGTCGTCCTGGGCGCTTCGAACCTTCTGATGACGTTCGCGCTGCTGGTGCCACTCATCGCGCATAGCGTTTTCGTCTATCTGACACCGACGGGGCGTCTGACGACGCCTCAGCGCCGGCCAGCGCCAGTGCCGCAGTTGTCGGTGGTACCGGCAGGGATGGGTCGACCCGACCTGAACATAAACCATGCGTCCGTACAGCCGGCCACACCCCCTCGGCCCGGCATCCTGTCGGACGCAGTTTGACGATCAAAGAAAACCGGAGCGAGACAGTGATTTCTGCATTGATCATGACCCTCAACGAAGAAGAGTGCTTGCCGGCGTGCCTGGCATCCCTCAGCTGGTGTGACGATATCGTCGTGCTCGATTCGTTCAGTACCGACCGCACGGTCGAGATCGCCAAAGCGGCCGGAGCCCGCGTCTATCAGCACAAGTACGAAACCGAAACCAACCAGCGCATGTATGGGCTCAAGGAGATCGAGTTTAAGCATGAATGGGTCTACATGCCCGATGCTGACGAGATCACACCCGACGACTTGCGCGACGAAATGCTGGCGATTGCCGCCGATCCGGACCGCCCGGAGGCTATGTTCAGCGCGCGCTACAAGAACATGTTCATGGGGCGCTGGATCAAGCGCTCGAGTCTCTATCCCACGTGGATCACTCGCCTTGCTCGCCCCGAGCGCATTCGCTATGAGCGCGAGTGCCACTCCCGTCCGGTGGGCGATGGACCAACCGGACGCCTGAAGTCGCATTTCATCCATTATAGCTTCAATAAGGGCATGGCGGCCTGGTTCGACAAGCACAACCGCTATTCGGGCTTTGAGGCGCGCGAATCCCTACAGATCCTGCGGAACAAGAGCGTCCCGTGGCACAATTTCTTCAGCGCCACACCCGAGGCGAGGCGCAGGGCACTGAAGGAGTTCTCCTATCGCCTGCCATTCCGCCCTGCCGCCAGATTCGCTTACATGTACTTTTTGCGCGGCGGTTTTCTCGACGGTTGGCAAGGTTATCATTATTGCCGACTGATTGCGTCCTATGAGTACATGATCGTCATCAAGATGCAGGAACTGAAGCGGCGTGAGCTTGGCCTTTCGATATGACTTCTCTCCAAGCCGAGCCCAGGACGACATTAGAGAAAAGACATAACAGCAAGGCAGCCGGCCGATTTCTCGCTGGGGGATTGCTGATCGTGGGCGTGCTGATGATATCGGCTGTTGCCCCGGCATTTCTCCTCGCAAATATACTGCTCGCCGTCCGCGATAACGTAAAAAAGGCGGACGTGATCGTGGTCCTCGGTGGCGACGGTCCTTCCAGAGCAGCTTGGGCATCTGACCTCTGGCTCAAGGGCATTGCGCCGCGAGTCCTCGTCAGCGGTGATGGCGATTGTTACTGGATTCGTCAGGGCATGATCGAACGCGGCGTGGACGAAGGTTCGATCACGGTTGAGTGTCAATCGGGCACGACGTGGGAGAACGCCCTGTTCTCCGCCCCGATCTTGAAAGACATGGACGCCCATACAGCCGTTTTGGTAACTAGTTGGTACCATTCGCGCAGGGCCAAAGCGAGCTTTGCCGCAACCTCGGCGAATATCCACTGGAAGTCCGTGCCTGTGGAACGCAGCCAGCCACTCTGGAAGCTCGCCTTCAGCGCCGACGGTGTACAACTGCTCAAGGAATATCCCAAGACTATTTGGTATGCTGTGAGGCTGCTACTCGGTGTCGAACCGACGAGGGGCGCGCCTCCGGAATATTCCCGTGAGGTGAGAACATGAATTGGCTTTTGACCTGGTTGATGTTGTTCACCGTGCTTGCGCTCCTCCTGTGGGGCTACATGCGCGGAGACAGGATGTATCAGTTCCCGTTCCTCGCGGGCGTCATGACGCTCACATTCATTATGCCGCAGGTGCCGGCCCTTGCCGATGACCCCTTTTTACCCGAGGGCGCCTACGTCAAGACAATAGCCTTTTCAATCACCTGCCTTATAGCCTGTTGGCTCGGCTGGGTGCCCAATGCCAAACCCTACGGCTTCTTTAGGTGGAGCTTTGACGAAAGGAAGTTGGTCATTGCCTCCTACCTTCTGTCTCTTACGGGCGCATACTTCTACTTTAAGCTCAGTCGACTGGCGGGTGACGTTTCCGTTGGTGTCCAGATGAGCGGAGCGCCGGTCATCTGGCTCTTCTTTGCCCGCTTTTTGACCTATGGCCTGGCGATTGCCACTCTTTGTCTCGCCCGTCGCTTCTCATGGACGACGCTGTTCATCATCGGCATCGATCTGGTATTCTATCTCGATCGGATCGTGGTCACGGGAAAGCGCGCCGAAGCGGTGGAACTGGCTGCGATATTTGCATTGTCATTCTGGTTTTACAGGGGATGGATCGTGCCACGGACCCTGGCCGTGGCCGGCATGGTTGCAGGCATGCTCATAATGAGCAGCATGGCGGACTATCGCGACATAACGCGCGCGAATTCAGCACCTGTATGGCAGGATATTGCCAATATTGACATCGTGAATAACTTCGACAAGCTGCTGGAAGAGGGCGGACCCGAAATGCGCAACGCTGTGTTGCGCATGTATTTCTCGGAATTGGCTGGGGCTTACGATTATGGTCTGTTTCACTGGAATCGGCTCGTCTTCAATTTCGTTCCATCACAATTGGTGGGAGAAACTGCGAAAAGAGCGCTGATGTTAAATCTGGCGCCGAACGGGCGGTTCTACAACCCACTTACAGGCACGACCGAAACCGGAATGGCCGACGCATTTCAATCGTTCTGGTATTTCGGAGCCATCAAGTTCCTCCTTTTATCCTATGTAGTCAGGCGCATCTGGGTATCTGCCATTGCCGGCGAAATGTCGGCCCAGATCGTCTATATGCTAACCATCGTACCGGCGATGCATGCGATATCGCATCAGACCGACTGGGCCGTGATGGTCTGGGTACACATGCTGATCTTTCTCCTGCCGACGCTGATGCTGTGCCGGGCTCATCCAGGTGTTCACCCGCGTGTTCCCCTTGGCTTGGCTAAACCACGCCTTGTGGCGGCGAATTGAAGGAGAGGCACATCATGCGATCACGTTACAACGACCCGACGTTCGACGCTGCGAGCGCAGCATTGCCACGTTTGGGGGGCGCGACATTTGCCCTTCGGTTTCGGCTGATGCGGTTGCTCTGGATAATCTCCTGGACGCTCCTTGCCGCATGGACACCTTCACCGCTCAGTCCATGGCGGGGTTGGTTACTCCGACGGTTCGGTGCACGCATCGATAAGACTGCGATCGTCCGAAGCAGTGTGAAGATCTGGTGGCCGGGTAACCTTACGATGGGTAAGCACGCATCCATGGGCCCCGGCGTAATTTGTTACAACGTGGCCGACATTACCATTGAGGATTTCGCCATTGTTTCGCAGCGTACGCATCTCTGCACGGGAACGCACGATGTGGATGATGAGGACTTTCCACTGAAGAGCCGGCCGATCACGATAAAGAGCAACGCATGGATCGCCGCCGAAGCCTTTGTCGGCCCCGGCGTTGTCGTCGGCGAAGGCGCCGTTCTCGGTGCGCGGGGCGTCGCAACCCGCAAGCTCGATCCATGGATGATCTATGTGGGCAATCCGGCAAACCCGGTCAGAGCACGCAAACAAACAGTTACGCCCAACTGATTGGGACGCTTCTGCTTAGGCAAGAGAAGCTTTACTGGTGATCAGAAGCGATGAGAAGTCTGGCCGAGCCGGCCGCCGGCTTGATGCTGGGCGATGTATAGCCCTGGAGCGTCAATTCCGCTACACGCGGCCACGTATAGTTGTCGCGCACCAGGCGCTTGCCGTTCTCACCCATGATGTTCGCCATCGCAGGATTGTCGAGGATATTGGCGAGCGAAGCGGCGACGTCTGACGGATCAAGTGAGACGACTGTGCCGGCGTGAGCGGTTCGAACCTCTGGAAAATGGCAGGCCTCGCTGATCACAACCGGCAACCCGCAGGCAAGGGCCTCGGTGATGGCCACGCTGAAACCTTCCTGGCGGCTCGGCAGGCAGAAACACGTCGCGTCAACGAGAGCCCGCAGCTTTTCCGCGCCGTAGATCGGGCCGGTCAGATGCACCCGATTCGTGATCCCCAATTGCGCGACAAGACTGACGAAGCCGTCCTTCGCCCCGCCATCTGGGCCCGCAACGGCGAGATCGACGTCCGGATGCGATTTTGCGAGCAACGCAAACGCCCTCGCCAGGATGTCGAGCCCCTTTTTGGTGTGAAGGCGCGACAGGAACAACACAACGCGCTTGCCCCGCAGTTGCGGAATGCGTTCGGCAAAATATCCTTCGGCCGGCAGTTCAGCGAACTCTTCAAGAAATATGCCGTTGGGTATAACAAGCCGGGGCGGCGTAAGCCCCAAGGGTTCCAGCAAATTTGCCTCGTCCGCATTGAGAGCGTGGATGAATTTTGCGCCGTTCAACATCTTGCGGTAGCCAAGAATCAGGGCGGCGCGCTTTTTCAGGCGCTTCTGCTGCATGCTCCAGACGTCGAGCATTCCGTGCGGCTGGACACAGTAGGGGATGTTCAAGCTTCGAGCGATTCGGGCGGCATGCCTCAGAATGGGCTCCCAAACACCGTGCAGATGGATGAATGACGCATCAGGCAAAACGCTTCCAAGCACTTTCGAGGCGTTGAGGCCAAGAACGTTCTCGATCCTGTCCGGATCGGCAAGCAGATGCCAGTGCAACTTCGTAAGATGGGGTACGTCATGGGCCGCGCGAAAAGCGCGCTGCTGAACGTCGCCGCCACCATAGCTGATAATTTCGACGTCATGGCCAAGGGCCGCCTGGGCCGCTGCAACTCGGATGCAGCCGCTTTGAGGGCCGCCCTGGGCCGGATCGATCGAGGTGATGACGTGGTATATTTTCATGAGCGAGCCGCCTGGTTCTGCCGTGGCGAAGGAAGCATGGAAAGGGCGTCGAGCAAGCGCTCACCGTAGCGTTTGACCGTGAATTCTGCGGCGCGAGACACGGCATTTTCCGACATGGCGGCCCTTGTGCCAGGATGATCACTGAGTTCGGTAATGGCTTTGGCGATGGCCTGACTATCACGTATGGGTACGATGAAGCCTTCGACACCGTCCCGCACGACACTGCCGGCATTTTCGGTGCAAATGACCGGCAGGCCGGCCGCGAGTGCCTCATAGATGGCGGTTGCCGAACCCTCACATATGGAAGGCAGAAGGAATACATCCGCCCATTCATATTCCTTGGCCATTTCGGCTCGCGGTATGATCCCACGCAGTTCGACGGATTGGGAGAGACGGGCCTTGACCTCGGTGGAGAGCTTGCTTGGGCCCGCCATCCTGAAGGTTGCGGATTTGCCCAGCAATCGCGCCGCTCCGGCGACGTAGGGTGAGCCCTTGCGCAGGCCGACTTCGCCGACGGTCAGGACCCGCAAGGGGCCGCCGATGCGGATGATGTCCTGTGCGGGAAATTGCGGGTCGATCCCGTACGGGACGACCACACAACGCTCCGGGCTGCCGCCACGCTCAATGACATTGCGCCGAACAAATTCCGAAGGGCAGACGATTACGTCGGCAAGCGCCCATTCGGCCTTTTCCCGTTCCGCGAAAGTCTGCGCATATTGGTTCTCGATGTAGGGTCCCGCCCAATCTGGAAAGCTGGCATGTTCGCCCCGCACGAGTTCTTCAACGACATTCCACGGCGCGATCATCTGCTCGACCGCGGTCCACATGCCCTGCTGCTTGGCGGCCTGCATCTGTTCCAACGCGTCGCCGCTGAAGGCATAAAGACCGTCGGCGTCGTGGAACCCGCTCGATGCGACCAGGCGGGAGAATTCGGAACCTGCCCATACGGTGTGAGCCATATGGTCGATACTGTTTTTTTCCCGTAGGCGGCGGATCGCCGACCTCGCGCCGAAGTTCGGAAATGTTGAGGTGAGTTCTGCGGGCACGCCTTTTGGAATGCGACCCGACAGGCGTTTCATCGAGGAGGGAAGCAGCCGGCGCGGTAGCCGATTTACAAGACGCGGCCACCCTTCCGTAGCGCAGATGTCCGTATAGAAATGGGCAAGTCGGCCCTCCGATGCAAAGATGCGCGGAACGGCATAGTGCATGCGTGCACCGAGCTGACTGACGACGACGCTGCCGCTCATTCTGCTGGTCCATAAACTGACGTTTGCGATGACCCTGCCGATTGCTGGCGGAACCGGTGCATAACATCCGACCATGCCCCGACCGCCTGTTCGCGCGAGAACACCGTGTCGAGCGTATGCCTGGCATTGATCCCCATCTCCGCGCGGCGAGCAGGCTCGTTCTTCATTTTGAGAATGTAGTCAGCGAGCCTTTGACCCTCACCGATCTTTACCGCCGCACCACAGTCCGCAGAAGCGACGACGCGGGCAACCTCGCCATTACCGTCCCCGATGAAGAGCGTCGGGCGGCCGCAGGCAAGAACGCCGTAAAATTTGCTGGGGACGATGCAGTGTTCGAGCCTCGGTATGAGCGAGACGATATGCGCATCGGCCGTGCTCAGGCTCTCGGCAATTTGCTCCGACGGCTGAAGCGGTTTGAAAATCACGTTCTTGAGTTCGCGGTTGCGCACGACTTCTTCGACATGTCCACGCTGTTGGCCGCCACCAATCAGCAGGAACTGGATATCGTCATGGTCACTGAGAAGCACGGCGGCTTCCAGTAGTGTTGAGAAGTCATGCGCACGACCGAAATTGCCGGAGTAACCCACGACGAACTTTTCCTGGAGCCCCCAGCGCGTGCGCAAATTATTGTCGGCGGGAAAAACCGGATAGATTTCGTCCCCGTCGGACCAGTGATGCATGACGTTAAGCCGGCGCTCATCAAGCCCGTGCTTCGCGAGGTATGACGCCATCGACGCGGTCGGACAGACGATCATCGTGGATTTGCGCATCGACCAGTCGCGCGCAACCTTGCTCATCCTGCCGGCGATGCTCTTTTCGGACAGCATGCCGAGTTCCATCGCCACCTCCGGAAAGAGGTCCATGACCCAGTTGACCATGCGTGCTCCGCGCCAGCGGATCGGCAGCGCCGTCGTAACTGAAAGGAGTGGCGGATCGGTGCAGACGATGCAGATATCCCCCTTTTCGAGATTGGCGAGGCACCAGAAGAACGCTGAAATGTGAAAGGTAAGATAGTCGATTGCCCGACCGAGGATGTTGCTTCGCCCGAAACGTGTCGCCCAGAGACGCTTGACCGTTACACCGCCAACCGTTTCATCGGCGGCAAGCTCGACATTCGAGTTGTCGTGCATGGTCCGGCTGGCTATGGCGGAAACATCGAAGCCGCGCCGTCGCAACGCGAAGGCGAGCCCTGATACCATGCGACTCGTCGCGGACTGATCGGGTGAGAAATAGCGGTTTGCAAAAACGATCTTCATTGCGCCTGCCTCAAGCCATGGCTGTACCCCAGCCCCGGAAAAACTTGATGCCGATTGTTGCAGTTCGCGGCTGACAGGGACAGTTCAACAAAGGCACTACCAATGTCGGTGCTCTCTTCCCCGGACCTACCACTTCCGGAGAAGTGCTCACCCATAGTCGCCCCTTTTAGCGACTTGAACCTGCCCGATACCTGCTGGGTTCCATCGCCTTGGACACCGCGCCTATCCCTATTGCCGAAGTGTTTCCCGGCCAGCGGCCGCTATAGTGAGACAGGGATTCTTCAGTGTTTCGGTCGGCGCTTTCTGGAAGGCTTCCGAGAAGCGCGGAAGGACGCATACGGGTGTTGTCGAGCACTGCGCCGACGATGGTTGAATCCGACCTGATAGACATCATGCGCGAAGAAGGACGGACGATTTCCATGTCTGAAAAAAACGAATACCACTTCGATCTCCGCGGTAAGCGTATTTGGGTCGCCGGCCATACCGGCTTGGTCGGCTCTGCCCTGACGCGGCGTTTGCAGCACGAAGGTTGCGAGCTCATCGAGGTCACACATGACGAGCTCGACCTCACGCGCCAGAGCGAAACGGAAGAATGGATGGCGAAGGCACGTCCTGATGCCATTTTCATTGCCGCGGCCAAGGTTGGCGGCATTATTGCCAATTCCACCTATCCTGCCGACTTCCTTTACGACAATGCGATGATCGCCATGAACATCATGCACACGGCCTATCGGATCGGCGTGCAGAAGTTGCTATGGCTCGGCTCGAGTTGCGTCTATCCGAAATATGCGGAGCAACCGATCCACGAAGACTCGCTGCTGACCGGTGCGCTTGAGCCCACCAATGAAGCCTATGCGGTCGCTAAAATCGCCGGACTGAAACTCGCGGAAGCCTACGCTCGCCAGTATGGCCGCCAGTTCATCACGGCCATGCCGACCAATCTCTATGGTCCGAATGACAATTTCGATCTTCAGAATGCGCATGTATTGCCGGCATTGATCCGGAAAATGCATGAGGCCAAGGTCGCGGGAAGTCCCAACGTTGTGGTGTGGGGTACGGGAACGCCGAAGCGTGAATTCCTCCATGTCGACGACCTTGCCGATGCCTGTGTATTCGTCATGAAGCAACATGCAGGGCCAGAAATCATCAATATTGGTTCGGGCCGGGAGATCTCGATCGGCGAGGCGGCAATCCTCATCGCCGGGATCGTCGGTTATGAAGGCTCTATCATATTCGATACGACCAAGCCCGATGGAACGCCGCGCAAACTTGTCAATCCGGCGCGGCTCGAGGGTATGGGCTGGCGTCCGAGCATTTCGCTCGAGACCGGGATCAGTGATCTCTATATGCGATGGCAGCAATCCATGCATGGACCTCATGCCCAGGCGGCGCTTGCCGTTTCAGCCGGCCTGTAATACGCACCTTGCCTTGAGTAGGATCGCTCTGCCGAACAATCGGAAATGGAAATAGGCCCGCTCGATACGCGAGCGGGCCTATTTTTTCATTCGTGGCTAGCCAGGTCGATCGCCGGATGGCACACCGGTGACTGATCAGTTGATCCCCTGCGCGACCTCTTTGGGCAAGCTCAACTGCGCACGCAAGATATCGCCTGCCTTGATGAGATCATGCTCGGAGATTTCGGTTTCCATGTATTTTCCGTCGACCATGCGCGCGACAGAGAAAGTTAGTTTCACCGCACGGTCGCGCGTCGTTGCCCGCTGCGCCGCAGCACCGATCTCGGCCATTGTTTGCACGATGAACGTCAGCTTCTTTCGCAGGCGCATAATGTCGAGATCCATATCTCTCAGTTCCTTGGCTGCATCATTTGCACGTTGCTCGTTGAGGGCAAGGATGCGCTGTTCGATCGCGTTCTCATTCTGCCGCGCGCGTGCGAGGAATGAGCCGAATTCGAGCGCGTCGCGGCGCATGGACGAGAGCTGACGCTGCGTGTCCCGCAGTGCCGACTGTGAGGTAAGACCTTTCTCGACGAGGGTCTGCGATGCATTCACATTTTGCTCCAGCAATGTGATTTCATCGTTGCGAAGTTTTGTGCTCTGTTCGAGCGTCGTGATCTCTTCACGATAATTATCCTTTTGCGCTCTGAGAGAGTTCTCTTCATTGTGGAGTGCCGAAAGTCGCAATTCGAACAGTCTGCGCTCCCCGTCAACGATCTGCTGGCGAGCCGGCTGATCTTCCGTGGCCACATCTTCCATAACATATTCGAACGGCTTGTTATCCAGTTCCGCCGCAAGTCGCGCACGTTTCACGCTCTGGGCAAACAATTGCAGCGTCGTGTCAGAATAGTCCTGGCGCGCTGTAACCAGTTGAGTCCCGGCGGTGTCCATCTTATCGGTGGCCTCCTTCAAACCGCCGCTCAATGCGAACAGTTCGAGGGCGATCATGCCAGGTCGGTATTCGTACTTGCCGGGGTTTTTGACCTCACCAATGACGAAGACCGGCGCGTATTCCTTTACGGCGATCGAAACTGACAAACCTGGTATATGCTGAAGCAGGGCTTGGCTGATCGTATTGCTGACTTCCGGTATGGTTTGGTTGGCGACCGGAATGTTGCCGAGGATAGGATACCCGATCGTCCCGTCCACGCTTACGGGAAAGATGCCGGTCAGGCCTGCATCGCCGTAGACGGTAACCTGCAGGACGTCGCCAGTTGAAATTTTGTAAGGCTCCGCAGCCCACGCCGGGGAAGCCGTGGATGAAAGCAGCAACAGGGACGAAAAAGCCCAGGCCGTGACGATTCTGTTGACACTGAGACGAAACCCGTTGTGATTGTTCTTCAATTTGTTCGACATTGTCGACCTCATGCTTTTGCGACAGAGCGTGATTTTGTGTGGCCGGCCATCTTCTTGACGACGCTTTCCCGGACAAGCTGAATTGGCGGCGGCGGCGCATCGACTCTCGGAGCCTTACCGCTCCGCCGAACACTGTTAAGGACGATACCGCACACTTTCCGGCCATCGGCGCGCAGCCTGGTTACAGCGGCCACAACATCGTCCATGTTGGCAGTATCACGACGTACGACGAAAGCCGTTGCGTCCGCCAAAGATGCCACACGGATGGCATCGGCGCTGCTGCTGACTGCCGGCGTGTCGATGAGCACGATCTCGTATTGACGCTTGAGCTCGGCAATCATCTTTGCGAATTGTTCGTGACCCAACAGAAATTCTGCAGGAACCTGGCAGGTCTGCGCTGCTACAAAATCAATGGATGTTGCGAGATCATGCTGGACAACCGCCTCGAGGGTCTGTCGGCCACGAATGACTTCCTCAATGTAGGGCCCGAATTGATCTCCGAACTCCTGCGCTATCATTGGACTACGGAAGTTCGCGTCAACAACAACAGTCCGAATGCCGGTGGCCGACAATGATCGGGCAAGACCGGTAACGACGAGGGTCTTGCCTTCCTGGTCTCCGGCGGAGGTGATGGCAATGGCTCTGGCGGCCTTGGGCGATGCCGACAGCAACAGGTTCGCCTGCAGATCCGCTATGGAGTGGCCAAGACTTGATTGGCCATCACTTACCATGCGGGCGACGTCCTTGCGCTCACGTGCCGACAACTGTGGTATCTTGCCAATTATCGACAGCCTGGTGGCACTCTCGAGAGCTTCCGGCGAGCGAATGGACCTGTCCCGCAGTTCCAGCACGAATGCTACAATGACACCGAGAAATATCCCGCCCATTATTCCCATCGCCAGCCACGTCTGCAATTGCGGGCTTGTCTTAGACATTGCCGGAACAGCGCGCGAAATCATGCGCGCATCAGCCGAAGCAATGCCGTCCTGTTCGATCGTCTGCTTATAGCGGGTTAGATAGCTCTCATATATGGCACGGTTGGCTGCCGCCTCTCGGTCGAGCTGATCCGCATGGACGAGCGCTTGGTTTGCAGCCGACGTGCCGTACTGCATCTCTTTGAGATTCGCCTCTACCGCTGTCTGTTGGCGTTGTATAACGTTGATCTCATTCCGGAGACTGTCGATTATCTGCTCCACCTCGTCGGCGATCTGTGCCTTGAGAGAGGCCAATTGCGAGTTCAGCTGCGGTAGTTGAGCGCTCTGTGTTGCACCACTTTGCTTAATTTCAAGAATTGATCGCTCGATGCGGGACTGTTCCGCCCGCAACGGCAAGATCGCCTGGGAACTGAGGATCTCCGACAAGGCCACGCCATTATGGTTGTTGGCGGCTTCGATGGCGGTGGAAAGCCGCGCTTCGGTGCCGGCAAGCTTCGCCCTTAGATTTGCGAGTTCAGCATTGAGCGCAGCAACCTGCTGCGATTGGAGCGTCATGCCGTTGGCCTTCTCGAGGCCGGACTTTTCACGGAAATCAGCTGCTGCACGTTCTGACTGTTCAAGCGTCGTGCGCAGGCTGACCAGCTTCCCGCCAAGCCAGTCGCTAACTCGCCGAGTCGCGGATGTCTGCTGGTCGACCTGGTAGTCGAGATAAGCTTCGCCAAAGGCGTTCGCGGCCGCGGCAGAGTATTCCGGATTATCAGCCCGATAGTTGATGTAGATCGTATAGGATCGGCCGTCATTCATCACGCTGACATTTGAAAGGAGTTTGTCGATCTCGCTTCGGTTGTGATCTTCGTCGAAAGGGGTTGATGCAACGGGTTTGCTCTGGTTCGCGATCGGCGATAACTGTTGTTCCGCAGGCACTTGCCTGCCGTCGGGCGTGAATCCTTCATGATCGAGCCGAGCAAGCACCCTCTCGGCCATCGATCTTGAGCTGATGATGTCCAACTCGGTTCGCAGCACCGGACTCTCTTGCGGAAGAGCTGAAACGACGGATTCGGTTGGTAGTGCCTGCAGCTTGCGAACGTTTAGAGCGAGGATGGCCTCTGCTTTGTATTGGGCTGGCGAGCGCATGTATCCAAGTACCGCCAGGCCCATACAAAGTGCGACGCCTGCTAGAACGACGAATTTTCTACGCCACAAGATTTCAACGATTCGAGGTATTGCCATGCCGCCATGGGATGACGGGACTTCGGAAACGATCATGATTGACCCCCCTGCATCTTCAGATTTCGATTAGCTGGCCCAGGTTGGGTCAGAATCTGGTTTCATGCGGGATCATGTCGCTAATCTTGTAGGCAACTTCGGTCCGGTTCGTGGCGCCCAGCTTCTTCATGATATTGCGAATGTGAACCTTAACCGTGCTTTCGCAGAGATTCAGCTCATAGGCGATGATCTTGTTGGCTTTACCGCGGCGCAGGCCCTCGGCAACAGCTGATTGACGAGCCGTGAACGAGGTTGCGATGTGGCGGAATTCGTCATTGCGGCTGCCTAGCATCTTTCGCAGTGCAAGAACGCTGCTTGCCGGAACGAATTTGCCACCGGCGATTGCAAGCTCGATAGCCTGCATGCAGATTTCGATGCCGACGGTTGTCGGGATGTAACCGCGAACGCCGATCTCCAAGGCTTTAAGAACATAGTTGAGATCATCGTTTTCGGCGACCACGACAACGGCTGCAGAGTCGAATGTTGCGACAAGTTCGCCGATTTCTGCGGTCAGATCCGCATCGTCCATGTTCCGGTTGCCGGTATTGACGAGGACAGCACGGAGGTTGGAAACGCTCCGCTTTGATACGCGCCATTCTTCCAGGCTACCAAAAGTATATACTTTAAGGCCGATGTGATGATTGTATAACGCCTGAGCAAGGCATTCGCGTTCGAGCGCGCGCTTGTCTATGATTGCGAGATAATCTTCAGGCTGGTATTTCTGGAATTGGCGATCGTTGCTGTATACTGAGTGTTGGTGATGATTGTTGTTTACAACGATTTCGCGGGAATAGGATTCATGCTCGACTTTCCCCATGAGGGACGAATGTGTATTATCCATTTTACTACCCCAGTTTTTATATTTGTTGCGAGTTGATATATTGAACGCGTTAACCACGCTCAGCCGCACTTCTTTTCACGATTTCAATTTACGCCGTTTATTTCTGAGTGTCTTTAATCCTCGGATAATTCATTTGATGGGGGAAAAATGGCCGATTTAGGCAGCATTCGAACCTGACCATAGACAGGATTAGTTCGACATAGGCGGTGTTTAGTCATAAATTTGAAAAGAAACGCGCGGGCTAATCATATAATCCCTGGGTTTATACTTCCGTTTAACCTCTTAACGTTCCGAATCCGGCGCCCGAGCGCAGAATTGGCAGCTGGTTCGTTTGATTCGCCTGGGTTGCTTGTGGAGATACCCCGAGAATCACCGGAATGTGATCGCGAGCTTGCGAACGATAAAGGCTTCGGCAAAGCGATCGGCGGCTCGGCATTCCATGCCGCGAAGCCGCGCCAGGCCCTTGAACGTCAAGTCGTCAAACCAATCCTTGGATCGCTGCGTGCCGAAATGCCTCATGAGCAGCTCCACCTTGCGGTCCATGATAGGCGCGCTCAGTGGCACATAGGTGTTTGGCTGTCCGAAGTCACCGTCCCACTTGGGGATCTCGTATTCGAGCACGAGATGGTTGCGGAAGACATTGGTGGTCAGGCGATTGACCTCGCGATGATCCTGATGCGCATCATCGCGGGCATGCGTGAAGATGACGTCCGGCGAAACCCTGTCGCGCAGTGCCGTCAGCCACTGCTTGATCTCCCGGCTTTGATTGGGAAAGTAACTATCCTCGAACTGGCCGAGGTCTATCATGTAAGAAGCGGCGCCCTGCAGGAACGAGACGGCTGAATCATTGGCTTCCCTGGCCCGGACTCCTGGCGCGCTCAACACACACCAGTGGACATCTACGAGAACTCCGTCGGCGATCAGGCTCAAAATAGTGCCGCCGGCGCCGATCTCGATGTCGTCCGAATGCGCGCCGAGGCAAAGAATCGAGAGATGTTCGCCGCGCTTTGCCAGGGGCAGATGTCTCATAGTGCCTTGACCATGCGGATATTGGTGCCGTCTCTCGCCGTCCCATGAGCTGTCCATGGCATCTCGCCGCGCTCCACCATTTCCTGCAGAGACTGCCAGTCACGCAGCGTATCCATGGATCGCCAGAAGCCTTCATGCTTATAGGCCATGAGCTTGTCCTCAGCGATGAGGCGGCTAAAGGGTTCGAGGACGAGTTCTTCGGTTTCGCGCATATAGTCGAAGATCTCGCCGCGGAAGAGGAAATAGCCGCCGTTGATCCATATATCCGAGCGGTCGGATGAACGGAATTCGCGTACGCGGCCGTCCTCGGCAATATCGGCAAGATGATAGGTAAGAGGCGGCCGAACGGCGAGGAAGCAGGCAATCTTGCCGCTTGCCTCGAACTTGGCGATCATGTCGTCAAGGTCGACATTGCATAGGCCGTCGCTGTAATTGGCGAGGAAGATGCGCTCGTTCTTCACCTGGTCGCGCACGGCCCACAGGCGTTCGCCGATGTTGCGCCAGATGCCGGTATCGATTAGCGAGATACGCCAATCCTTTTGTGACTCGCCCAAGAGTTCGACATTGCCGTCGCCGGTGACGACGCAGTCCGAGAAGGTCTGCGGACGAACGTTGAGGAAGAAATCCTTGACGACGTTCGCCTTGTAGCCAAGGCAGAGAATGAAGTCATCATGACCATAGTCGGCATAATACTGCATCACATGCCTGAGGATCGGCTGGGAGCCCAGCGGGATCATCGGCTTTGGCACGTTCTCGGAGTATTCGCGGATGCGCGTTCCCATACCGCCGCAGAAGAGTACGACTTTCATGGCTTCAACTCCTTCGGGTCGATGATGCTCACACCCGGAATGGGTACGATGAACTTGGCGCCCCATTCCCCGACATGGCGCATTTGTGAGATGATTTCGGTCTTGAGATTCCAGGGCAGGATCAGGATGTAGTCGGGCTTCATCAGGTCGATGGCCTCAACCGGTTCGATCGGTATATGCATGCCCGGTGTATAGCGGCCATGCTTGTACGGATTCCTGTCGACGGTGAAATCGAGGAAGTCGGTTCCGATGCCGCAATAGTTGAGGAGTGTGTTGCCCTTGCCGGGCGCACCGTAACCGCAGATCGACTTGCCCGAATCCTTGGCTTCGATCAGGAATGCGAGAAGTTCGCGCTTCACCTTCCTCGCCCGTTCGACGAAGGACGTGTAGACGTTGATCGTGTCGAGGCCGGCCTTCAGTTCGTTGTCGCGGATGCGTGCGACGCTCGGCTGTACCGGGCGGACGCTGTCCTCATGCGCAAAGTGAATGCGAAGCGATCCGCCATGGGTGACAAGCTCCTCGACATCGATGACCCTGAGGCCGTGCCGCTTGGCCATGTGCTCAATCGTCAGCAGCGAGAAATACGAGAAGTGTTCGTGGTAAATCGTATCGAACTGGTTCTCGGCGATCAGCTTTTCGATATGCGGAAACTCGAGTGTAATGACGCCTTCGGGCTTCAGGAGAATTTTCATGCCGGCGACAAAATCGTTGAGATCCGGGACCTGTGCGAGAACGTTGTTGCCCACGATCAGATCAGCGCGCAGTCCCTCATCGACGAGCTCTCTTGCATAACTCTCGCCAAAGAATTCAACCCGAGTCGGAACGCCCTTTTCGATCGCCACCTTGGCGACGTTCGCTGCGGGTTCTACCCCGAGCACCGGAATGTTGAGCGGGAGGAAATGTTGCAGCAGGTAGCCGTCGTTGCTGGCGAGCTCGACGACCAGGCTGTTGCGGTTCAGTTCGAGTTGCCTTGCCATTTGGTGGCAGTATTTCTTGGCGTGGGCGACCCAGCTCGTCGAATAGGAGGAGAAATAGGCGTATTCCTCGAAGATGGCCTGCGGGCTGACATATTCGGCCAGCTGCACGAGGAAGCATTCCTCGCAGACGAAGACGTGGAGTGGATAGTAGGCTTCCATGGAATCGATCTGTTCGCGGGGCACGAAGCTTTCGCACGGCGGCTGCATGCCGAGATCGATGAAGGTGTGCTTCAAACCGGTGCCGCACAGGCGACAATGGTGAACTTTGTCACTTGGGCGGTTTGCCAACAAAAGCGTGCTGGTTTGAATGTTCATGCGGTCGCTCCTGATCCATGGACGCGATCCGCACCAAAGGAGACCTCCCCGGCGGACCGATCATCACTATTCCATGGCAAGAAGGTACGGCCCTGGCGCTTCGGCGGCGATATGTCTATGCGATCAGTGGGGTCATCCGAAGGTGGAACACATGTGCGACAAGTCCGTCAAACGGAGGCAGCCTCCCGCAGAAACCGCGGCAATTCTTAGATTGCTGGGGCGGCGCGGCACCCACTGAGACCCGCCGCTGCTACCTCTTATTGTGAGTTTCGCCGGAGCAAAGAGTTTGACAGAATTGCAGTCGCAAAAAGCTAAACTATGCGAGGCCCCAAAGCATGCGATTCACCGAGACCGAACTGAGCGGGGCATGGCTGATCGAGGCCTTGCCAATATCCGACGAGCGCGGTTCGTTCGCACGGACTTTCTGCTCCAGGGAATTTGTTGAGCACGGGCTGGAAGCCAACTTTGTCCAGCACAGCATCTCGCATTCCGTCAGGAAGCATACTTTACGGGGAATGCATTTTCAGACCGCGCCCCACGCCGAGGTGAAGGTTGTATCGTGCATTGGGGGCGCGATCATGGACGTCATTGTCGACCTTCGCCCGCACTCGCCGAATTACCTCCACTGGACCGCCTACGAACTTTCGGAAAGCAATAATCGGCGGCTCTATATCCCGAAGGGCTTTGCCCATGGGTTTCAGACGCTCAGCGATGACGCCGTCGTGTCTTACCTGATCTCGGAATTCTACAATCCTCAAGCGTCTACCGGCGTCCGCTGGAATGACCCGGCCTTCGCCATCGATTGGCCGGCCGAACCGACCGTGCTTTCGGAAAAAGATCAGGCTTGGCCGCTCCTCGACAGATCGCCCGCCTGATCAGAGCGTCTCGCCAAGAAGTCCGTTGTCCCTGAGCAACTGGGCGGCACGCACGACGTCGTGGAAAGCCATGCCCGAGCGCTCCGCTATATCAAGCAGGGTGTGCGCCCCGTCCGCGAGGTTGAGAACCCAGAGGTACGCCATGGCGGTTTCGCCGGCGGATTTGTCGCCTCCGAGTGCCGAATAGAGGCCACGACGCCCGAGCTGTGGCTCGCCCTTCGGAAAAAGATTGACCGGCGTCCAGTTTAGCTCGAGGACATCGATCGCCTCCATGATCATCCGGTAGGACGAGGCAAGATGCTCCGGTGCAATGAAATCGAGGTTGTCCGCGGATGTGTGATACTGCGGAAATGTGCCGAAAGCGCTGCGCTGAAACAAACCGACAGGAAGGTTGAAGCCGGGCGAACAATATTGGCGTTCGTCGTAGCCGTAGGGGCTGAAATCCTTGATCGTCCCCTTGCGACCCTCCCTGCTCAATACGTATTCCATCACCCGATCGATCGTAGCATCGCCGCGCCGGCTGCGCTTGTAGTTCGGCCCGCCGCCATCGCCCACGCAGGAGACTATCAGGCCGTGCTCTATACGGGCGGCGTTTGTTTCGTTGTGAGCAAGCCAGGTGAGCGCGCCGATGGTGCCGGGCGCAAAGAGGAAGCGGTAGTTGTAGCGGGTCTTGCGCCCCCGTAGGGCCTTGGCAAGACAGGCCAGAAGCGCCAAGCCCGAGCAATTGTCATTGGCGAGCGACGGATGACAGATATGGGCGGAAAGAAGGACATCCCGGTCCGTCGAACCTCTGTGGACATATTCGCCATAGGTCAGATGACCGTCTGCCTTTTGGGCATCGATCATCACCTCGTAATCGCCGTCCTCCATCGCGAGGAAGCGATTGTGGGTCATACAGAATCCCCATTGTTCGCTGTAATAGGAGGTCCGGTAGGGGATGAGATCCGGTTGGTCGGGCAAGGTGTGGATGTGCGCCTTGAGTTCGCTCAGCGGCATCGTCCTGTGTATCGCCGCGCTATAGCCTAGAATGTGAAGATTATGGTCGGCAAAGTCGACGATTTTTCGGCCCGAGGCGTCCTTGATAAAGCCGCTGCGGATGTTCCATTCCTGCGGTACCGTCCAATCCAGCACCTGGGTTCCGGTCGGAACCGCGTGCTGGGTGAGGTCGATCTGCTGGCCGAGGATCTGCAATGTCTTGCGCACCCCGTCGCCGGTGATGCTGCGGCAGATCGGATAGAGGCGGGCAGCCAACGCATAGATGCGGATTCCCACATCCACCTCCGCGTCGGCCGCTGGCCGCATATTCTCGAACGAGACCATAAACGTATTCATGTCAGCCGCTTTGCATTTCAAACGACAGCGTCTGCCAGGGCAGGATGTCGGCTCGAGGAAGAAACACGCCGCAGACTATCGTTGAGTGTTCCCTCTTCAAGCGATTTCCGAATATTGGCAATGCGCTGGTAGCGCGGTCCCTCGAATTCCTGCAGCGTCAAACCAGACCCCGCATAGGCTGCGTGCAGCTGCTCGGCACCCGCCCGCGCGTCCCAGACCGGCTTGAAGGCCGGCAGGACCCGCGCGATTTTCTCGAAGCTGACGCGATAGGACCGTGTATCCGGACCAGCATCGGCAGCGAATTCGAGCTTGCAGCCGGGTACGACTTCGGCAACGATCTCGGCGATCTCACGAATGCGGTAGTTGTGTGCCGACTGGCCGACGTTGAATGCCTCGTTGTGCACCTTGTCCTTGGGCGCTTCCATGGCGGCAAGGAACGCCCGCGATATATCTTCTATATGGACGATCGGCCGCCAAGGCGAGCCATCCGACTTGAGGAGGATCACACCCTCGGTAACCGCCCATGCAACGAGATTGTTGAGGACGATATCAAAGCGCAACATCGGCGAGAGGCCGTAGGCAGTCGCTGGGCGCAAATAGGTCGGGGTGAAACTGTCGTCGGCCAGCTTGGCGATATCCTTTTCGGCAAGGACCTTGGAAGATCCATAGGCCGTTACGGGATTGAGTTCGCCCGTCTCGTCGATCATGCCCTCGCCGGACTTGCCGTAATTGCTGCAGGATGATGCAAAGAGGAAGCGTGGTACGCCGGCTTTCTTGGCCATCTCGGCAAATTTGACGCTGCCGCGGTGGTTGATCTCGTAGGTGATATCAGGGTTGAGGTTGCTCAGGGGATCATTCGACAGCGCCGCAAGGTGAATCACTGCATCGAAGCCTTTGAGATCACTAACCTCAACATCGCGAACGTCCTTGCAAACACCCGGAACACCCTGGATCGCGCCCCCCGGCGCATAGGTGCAACTGCGATAGAGCTCGGCGTCGTAGCCATGCACTTCATGCCCGGCCTTCATCAGGAAAGGCACCATGACCGATCCAATGTAACCACGATGCCCTGTCACGAGTACTTTCATTATTCCAGTCCTTCTGAAATTTGCGTTCGGTTGCGGAAACGGTACTTCCGGACGGGTCCGACAGCGAGAGAGGAGTTCGGTGGATCAGGGTGTAACAAGGACTAGACTTTGGTGAGGTTGCTCTACGCCTTTTGCCCAAGTCGGGGCCCTGTCTGCGTGATTCTGGCTCACGACGATCAATCGCGATCAGTAGTCAGCACAAGCACCCAATCAAAAAAGCCGGCTGAATTTTGCGAACGCGGAACCCGAAACCTTATGACGTCCGGCCTGTCGGTCTTTTCGGTTGCCGCTTCGCTATATTGACCGGAGGAAGGATCGACCCAACGTGCAGTTGGCGTAGTAGAGGCCAATTGCGCCGTACTCAGCACTGCGGCACCTCGATCGGCGACGTATATCATGGCAAGTTTTCCGTCGGCGGACAGGCTGCCGATCGCGTATCCGGGAAGGGGCGGATCGAGGTTGACCAAGAGCTTTCCTTGCTCTGGTTTGAGCGTCCACCATGCGAGCGAGTCAAAAAGAGTCTTGAGATGCGTAATGCTCTGTGCGCCGCGGCTGGCTAGAGCTTCCTGCCAGTTCGTCGGTTGCTCAAATAGGCTTGGACCCGCAAAGTGCCAGATCGGGTTGTTGCCGAACACCTGCCCGCTGGCGCCGGACAGCAGAGCGCCATAAGCGATTCCCCGAATCGTCTGCTCGGTCGAATGGTGCTCACCCTCATAAATGCCTTCGATGAAGATGTAAGGGCGCGCCGGCCCGTCGCGATAACGCTTCAGAGTTGCCGCGGCCACGTCGCCATAGGTGTAGACCGTATCGAATTTTAGCCAATTTTCGCCCCGCCAGATTGACGCGACATCGGTATCCCTGCCCGCGTGCATCGTCTGAATCGCATCGGGATCGATCTCGCGAATCCCCTCTGCGACGGCATTGACGAGTGTTTTGTCAGGCGGATCGTAATCGCCGCCATGTACCCAGACGATGTTTCGGAAATTGCGATAGCGCTGGGCGAGGTAACGGCCATAGGATTTGAGGGCGTAGGGACCCGCAGCAACCATCTCGCTGAACCATCCCTGACCGCCACCGTTCGCGCCCATATACGCCGGTGCCAGCAGGACCAGGAACCCTCGTTCTCGCGCTCGCTCGAGAATCCAGTCGGCATCAGCGAAATAGGCGTCGTTGGGTTTGGAAAAGGCTCCGTTCGGCAGGAAAGGCTGGCGCTTGTAGAAGTTCCGCGGGGCATTGCGGCTGAACTGGTGCTCGATCAACGAGACGAGGATCGTATTAAAGCCACGCCGTTGGCGGTCCGCGAGATATTTGTCCGCATCCTCGCGTGAGAGATCTCCGATCAAAGACCAGGCGGCATCCCCGGTGATGAGGAACGGCCGGCCCGCGGCATCCTCCAGGTAACGGTTATTCTCGGCCATCCGCAATGGGAACACCGGCTCCTGCGCACTCGCGGCCAACGGGCAGAGGGCCAATAGCATTATCAACCGGCAGACGCACCGCCGGACAAAACTAGCCATGTGTCGCCATTTCAAGGTCACGCGTGGCAACGTGATGGCTATTGAATCGGCGGAAGACAACATCGGAAGGGCGGCCGACAAGGTAGTTGCCGACGCCATTTTCAAGTGCCTGTTTATAAACGCCAAGTGCTCCATCGACGGCGTCGATGGTCTTGGCCAAATCTTCGTCGCTGTGTGCATAGCTTACGACCAGCGAAGGCATGAGCACGCCGCGCTTGATGGTCTCTTGCAGGAACAGTGTTCTGAATGCCTGAGAGGGAACGCGGTCCTGGTCGAGCGTGGCGTATGCGAGACAACAGGCGCGACCGACGACCTTGACATAGGCATTGAGCCCGTGCCGGGTGGTCGCCTGTGCGATGCCTGCCCGTAGGGCCTGCCCCTGGGCGTAGAGATGTTCGATGACGGGCTCGTGCCGGTATACGTGCATGGTGGCGATTGCGCCGGCCAGCGCGTGCGTTTCGGCCCCGTGCGTTGTCGACAGTAGAAAGACGCGCGGCCGGTCGGTTTGCTCCAGACCACCGAGTTGCATGTATTCGCGCTTGCCAGCAAGCGCGGAGACCGAAAACCCGTTGCCGAGGGCCTTGCCGAAGCATGAAAGGTCCGGCTCGATGCGATAAAACTGTTGAGCGCCCCCCGTGTGCCAGCGAAAACCGGTAATCATCTCGTCGAGGATCAACAACGCACCGTGGCGATGACAGAGATTGCGGACCTCATGCAAAAAGTTGTTCTCCGGATCATCACCGCGCGAAGCCTCCAATATCAATGCGGCGACCTTCCCCGGATGTTGATCAAAGAGTGCCTGTACGCTGGCAATGTCGTTGTAGTTGAAGGAGAGCGTCAGATCCTGCACCGCGCGCGGAATACCGGCGTTCATTTCCGTGGTGCCGATGAACCAGTCATCCGTCGAAAAGAAAGGATGGTCGCGGCAGCGTGCAATATAGTCCCGTCCGGTCGCAGCGCGTGCCAGGCGAACGGCACCCGAAGTAGCATCCGATCCGTCCTTGCAGAACTTGACCATTTCGGCGCCGGGCACTGTTTCGAGGAAAGCTTCAGCACATTCGACTTCGATGCTCGCCGGCCGCGTGAAGTTGCACCCAAGTTGCAATTGGCGTGTCACAGCCTCGAGCACAGCCGGATAGGCATGCCCAAGCCCAACGGCCCTGTTGCCCATCCCGTACTCGATATATTCATTGCCATCGACGTCCCAGACATGGCTGCCCAGCCCTCTGGCGATGAAGCCAGGCGACAGTATCGGATATTGATCATCGCCCTTGGCGTAAGTGTGAGAACCGCCTGGAATCAGATGATGCGCTAACGGGCGCAGCTGGTTCGACTTTTCGAAATTCCTGATCATTGTAGCCATATGCCAAACCCCGATTAGATAGTCGGCTCCGTGCGCCCGGACGGCGCCATGACACCCATGATGTAAATATGAAGGCGCGCCGGCAAAACTTCACTTCGGCAATTCAGTCAGCGCGTGGCACCAAAAGGCGTATATCTGTACCGCTCCCTGACGACGCGCAGCCAGTTCTTGACAGGCTTCGGCAGATAGGTGCGCAGCCCGGGGCGAAGGCCGCGCGGCAGCGCCCAGTCGTCGAGATCCAGCGCCGGGGCGAGCACCGGTCGTTTCACCCTCATGCGGCTGATGACGTTATAGTATCTGCTGGCCATGCCTTCGACTGTGAATGATTGTTCCGCGATTTGTCTGGCCGCCCCTGACGCGCTCGCGAACTCGGCGCGATCGCCTTGCAATCTCGCTACGAGCCGCCCGGCTGCCTGGCAATCACCAACGGGAAAAAGAAATCCATTTGATCCATTCTTCACGATCGTATCTGTCACGCCTCGTATATGCGATACGATTGGCACGCACCCTGCAGCCATCGCTTCGATAAGCGTGAGCGGGTAGCCTTCGAATCTCGATGGCATCACAAGCGCGTCATGGCTGTGCAGCAAGTCGGGGACCCTATCCGGTGAAACCGCCCCGAGGAAGGTGACCCTCTCCGAGTGCCGGGACATTCTATTTCTGAGTTGCTCAAGGTCCGGCCCGTTCCCAGCAATCGTCATGCGTACGGACGACGGTGAATTGTCGAGGATCGTCGGCAGCCAGAACACGCCCTTGGACGAATCTTCGATTCGGCCGAGAAAAAGTGTTTTGAGGTTGTCGCCTTCTCCGCGCGAGGCGGGCCGCATTCCTTTGTAGGGCGTGATGTCGATCGCGTTGGGGATAACGAAAGTCCGGTCTTCGTCGAAACGGTAGCGCTCTACCAGATCTGTTCGACAACGCTCCGAAACGCCTATCGTAGCATGAACATGATCGCGAATTGCTCCCGCCGCCTCGTAGGTGCCGGGGGTAATATTGTGGACGATCATGATCCTCAATATATGCTTCGGCAGGTAGCGGGCTATGTTCATCTGGGTCCGGTTGGCGAGAACGTTGACGAATACTCCGTCGAAGCCGCCCTCAAGCACCGCGGCGGCCAGACACCTTGCCTGTTCGCACTCATCAAGCGTCTCGGGCGTTTCAACCATGGTCCCGATCCCGGCCTCTGACTTCCATTCCGGGCTCTTGGTCGGATCCTTTCCTCCAAATCCGAGCCAACGCACATCGATGCCGTAATCCACCAGGCCCTTACGCAGCTGCTTGAACACGGTGTAGGTACCACCGATGTGCGGGACGACAAAATAGGCAAACTTCATGTAACCTGCCCTCGAAATGATCCTGACACTGATTGCCAGCATCTTTTTGCAGCTATCATAGAACGATTGGCCGCTTAAGCAGAATGCGCCGCGATGGGCAACCACAGCAGCCTTTTGTATAAGCACCCCCGTCGTTCGGCGGGTGCCGATGGCCCAATAGCCATGTGTCGTTTGCGGGCGCGTGGCCGCATGATCAAGAAGACAAATCGGACCACGCTCGGTCGTGGTGATGAGGCATTTGCATGGTCGAGACGGATGGATCGACTACTCCGAAATGGCATCTTGGTAGCAATGCCCAACCGGTCGTAGGATCATGAACAGAATGGAATGGCAAGGATGCATGGCTAGCTCGACTTTTCGAGTGCCGCGCTGCTTGAGCGATTTCCAAAGGATGTTGTGAGGCTCGCATGAAGGTTGGCTTGTTGGGTCAATTCGGCAGTGGCAACACGGGGAACGATGGGTCCCTGGAAGCCATGCTCAACTTCTTGCGTGCATCGCGCCCCGATGCCGAGCTCATTTGCATCTGTTCGAACCCCAAGGCGGTCACCGAGCATTATGACGTTGACGCCATCAGTATCGGCGGGATTCCGGATAGAGGTCCGAAGTTCAACCAGATCAACCGCTTACTCGGCGGCATTCCCCGCCGGTTGCTCAGCTTTCGCGCCGCCCTGAATCAGCTGAAGGGCACCGATCTCGTCATCGTGCCGGGAACCGGAATACTGGATGATTTCCAGGAAACCGCCTTCGGATGGCCGTTCGTGATCTTAAGATGGTGTCTGGCCGCGAGGCTGCGCAATGCGAGCATTGCGTTTGTGAGCATCGGCGCCGGTCCGATCACCCAGCCGCTAAGTCGGCTGTTCCTGAAGACCGGTGCGCGCATGGCAGGGTATCGTTCCTATCGTGACGATCTGTCACGAGATTTCATGAAGAGCATCGGTTTCGATGTACGGCGGGACCCCGTCAGCGCTGATCTCGCATTTGCTCTGCCCCCGGCGGACGAACCGGTCGTGCCGGCCGGCCACGATGTGCGCGTCGGTGTGGGGGTGATGTCCTACTCCGGATGGAAGAAAGCCGGAGAGAAGGGCGAACTAATCTATCGCACCTATCTGAAAAAGCTGGAAACCTTGATCACCTGGATGCATGAGCGTGGACTCGAAGTCAGGCTCCTGACCGGCGATTCAGTGGACCGGCAGGCAGTTACTGATATCATGAAGATGATCGATTCCCACGATCTTGCTGACGGTCCGCGTATAATTGCAGAAGAGATGACCTCGCTGCACGACGTCATGGCCCAAATTGCGCAAACCGATATCGTCGTGGCAACACGCTACCATAACGTCGTCTGTGCGTTGCGCATGGAGCGGCCTGTGATCTCCATCGGATACGCAGAAAAGAACAACGCGCTCTTGGGTGCGACGGGCCTCAGCGAATATTGTCATCACGTCGAGACCTTCGATGTGGACGTATTGAAGCAGCAGGTTACACGGATGCTTGCCGACAGGACCCGGCTTGCAGGGGAAGTGAAGCGCGGCGTCGCTGTGTTCCATGCGAAATTGGCCGAACAGGAAGCTGTTATCCGGGGTAAGCTGGGTGATCCTCCGGCGCTGAAGCCAGCGGTCAAAAGCGCGGCGTAGCTTCCTTAAACCTGAAAGATTTAGTGCTTCGCGACCAGAGCGCGCCTAGGCGGTCCAGCCTGGCCAGCGTATCCGGACGATGCAGCAGATAGCCCAACGGCGGAAGAAGGGCTGTGACGGGTCGCCAGCGTACGGCAAGTCGCCACAACTCGCCGGCGCCTGGTTCTCCGCGAAGCAGATGCGACACTGCCGACCAATAGGCACGTTCTGCAAGTCCGCGCCGGGACAGACGGTGAAGTTTATGGGCATGGGGCATGGCGCCCCCCTCGTGGGCAAAGAACGACTCGGCTGCGTCGGCCGTGTTCTCGATGTGGCGAATCTGCCGGGCCCAAACCTCAGTCGAGCGGTTCGCATCATGCGTGCGAATACCTGCCTGGATGCAGTCGAGTTCAGCGACGCTGCCGTGCAGCGCCAATCGTAGCCAAAGCTCATAGTCGTCGCTGTGTGGCAATTCCGTTCGGTAGTGGCCAGCGCGCTTCTGCGCGCTCGTCCTTATGATGATGGACGGGCCAGGTATCTGAAAAACGCCCAGCCGGCAAAATCGCTTGATGAAGTCATGGCTCGTATGAACTTTGAAGGGAACATTTTCCGGCTGATCGCCAACATCCGGAATATCGACGTCACCCCTGATCGCCACGTCACGGCCATAGGTATAGGCGATGCCCGGGTCGTTTTCCATAATGGCAACGGCGCGGGACAGTGCTCCGGGGATGAGGAAGTCATCGGCGAACAATAAAAGAAAGTAGTCCGATTCCGCCCAATCGATGCCTTCGTTGAACGAAGAGTGCGGCCCCATGTTCTTTTCGCGCAGGCGCAGCTCGACGCGCGGGTCGGAAGCGGCGATCTCCCGTGCGACTTGCGCGCTGTCGTCTGTTGAGCCGTTATCAATGATGAGCAGACGCAGCCGGTCAATGTCCTGGTTCAGCACGCTTTCCGCGCAGGCGCGCAGGTAGCGGGCGTAGTTGTAGTTTGGGATGACAACGTCGACAGATCTCATGGCATCAGAACCCTAAATCAGAGCAATGCGCCTGTCGTATTATTTGACAGGGATAACGTGTTTAAACAGCGGCAGTCTCGGCATCACAATATCTGCAAATCTGGTCAGTTCGTCGAGGAAGGGGTGTTTGGTTACGATAAGTGCTGAAACCCAGCCGATCCCTGACAAAACGATCGACAAAATTGCCTGCAAAAACGATTGATCGAAGGCAAAGCCATTGGCAGCAAGAACCACCAGTGGTCCGGCACAGGCGCAAAGGGTCACCTTTCCGCTCTTGTACATGATTGCAAACAGCTCCGACCAGTCAAACCGGACATGCTTGCGCACATAAAGGAAGGATAGCAGGGATTGGAACGGCAGAATAACGAATTGACTTAGCACCAATCCGTACAAGCCGAAGAAACTTGCGGTAACGATGATAATGGTCGAAACGCCACGACCTATAAGGTTCGATTCAAAGGCTTTCCTGTTTTCGCCAAGGGCTACCAGTACCGGATAGGTCAGGATGTTCGGGAACCACAGAACAGCGGCGAGCGAAAGAAGTTGCACGAGCGGGATTGCTTCATTCCATGTCGGCCCAAGGGCGATGTGTACGATCGGGTAGGCAAGGATCGCCAACACGAGCTGCGCTGGCCAGTAGAGTGCAGTGATATAGCTGATGATCCTGAGATATGCCGCCTTGACGCAACGCTGCGCCCGGACTTCAGCCGCAAAAGCTGGAAATGCCACGGAGAACGTAGCTGATAGAAGGACTTTGTCGGGGAGGCCGCTCACCAGGTTGGCGCGGTTATAGAGACCGACCGCAGCCAGGGGCATGATACGTCCGAGCACAAGCTGGGGCAACGCCTCGTAGGCCCGGTCGAGTACCGTCGAAGCGCCCTTGAAACCGCCGAATATGAAGAAGGAGCGCCAGCCGGACAGACACGGATTGTACATCCAGAGAATTGGCCGCGCGTGAAAGCCGAGCGTCATTCGCACGAGCGAGGAAGCGAAGGTTCCCAAGGCGAAACTCATGTAGCCATGGCCATGCCACGCAAAGAAGATGGTTACAGTGGCATGCGTGAGGTTGCCGAGAGCATTGATCCTCGTAATCGTCCCGAATTCCATGTCTCGCTTCAGAAGCGCGGATATCGTGCTGACAGATGAATCAATGATGCCGGACACCGCCAAGAGCAGGATAAAGTTCTTCAAACCGGGCTGACCGTAAAAGCTCGAGAGCCAGGGTGCCAGCAGAAAAAGAAGAGAGGAAATGATGAGCGAAGCCCCGATCATCAGCGTGAAAGCCGTACGCACGTCGTTGCGGCTCACATCATCGCGCTGGATCAGATATTCCGACGTAACGAACTCGCGGAAATTGAATGCAATCGTACCGATTCCGAGCCCGATGACCGCTATACCTATTTCAGAACTGCTCAACAGGCGCGACAGTATCGCAATCATGGCGACGCTGACGATGACCTGCGAGTATTGCTCCAATGCCGCCATGAAATATGCCTTGCGAACAGCGCTCACCCTATGGACCCCGCATTTTGTTATGGCGCACGGCAAACGCCTTTTCGTTGATGCGAAGGAATCGTTTGGTTAGTACCCGATCGCATATTTTGCCCGTGAAGTTCGACTCGCCCAAGGTAGTCGGTTGTTGGCCGGGATTTAAGCTGGACATTGAGATAAGCAGCAACATAGCCGATTGTGGTATGAGAATGAGACAAACGGAACATGGCGAGAGCTAATACGGTGTAGCCGTTACCGTCGTCGTATCGATCAAATGTGTATCAGGCTAGCATTCCCGCCGGTCGTACCCTACTGACGATCTGCTTTTGGAGGTGTCTGATAGCCGGGAAGCCAGATTACCAATAAAGAGCTAAAAGGTCTTTAGTTAGACGGCTTTAACTGTCATGGCTGGGCTCGCAATTCTCATGATCGAAGACGAACAAATACGCATCGAACTTATGGCCACACAGTTCTGGCTCCGTGCACTTTTCATGCACGTGGCGACGGGCACACCTCCGAGCTCCTTTTCGGTGCAGGAATACCTGACCGAGCTCAAGAACTCCGCGCCGCAAGATACCTGCGCCCACGGCCTTTCGCCCGCCGATTGGGACAATGAGCATCTTCTGCATTATCCATGCTACGAACGGGTCGGGCTGCAGATCATGGAAACACTGCAAAGCCTTGAGCGCAAGCTCGCGCCCCTCGCAACGCATGGGAGGCACTGAAGCATTGGAACGTGTCGAATGTGTCATCGCAGGCGGCGGTGTCATCGGCCTAGCGATTGCTCGGGCGCTGGCGTTACGCGGCATTGAGACCCTGATCGTCGAGGCCGCCGAAACGATCGGCACCGGCACGAGCTCCCGCAACTCCGAGGTCATCCATGCCGGCATCTATTATCCGCAAGGAAGCCTCAAGGCGCGGCTCTGCCTTGCGGGCAAGGGAGCGCTGTACGCCTTTGCCGAAAGCCATGGGGTCGCACACAAACGCTGCGGCAAGCTGATTGTAGCGACGAACGACGACCAGATAGGAACTCTTGCCACTATTGCTGCCCGTGCGCGAGCCAACGGCGTCGATGATCTTCAGCAACTGTCGGCCTCGGAGGCGAAACGGCGGGAGCCGGACCTTGCCTGTAACGGCGCACTCTTATCACCGTCGACCGGCATCATCGACAGTCATGGCCTGATGTTGGCCTTGCTAGGCGAGGCGCAGGAGAATGGTGCAGCAATCGCATTTCGCACCAGAGTCGTGGCTGGCGAGGCCAATGGTGATGGACTGCGGCTCGAAACCATCGATGCCGAGAGTGACAGACACTACGAACTGCAGACATCCATCTTCATCAACGCCTGCGGCCTTGATGCGCCGGCCCTGGCGTCAAAGATTGTCGGACTGCCGCGAGAGTTCGTTCCCCGCACGCGTTTCGCCAAGGGCAACTATTTTTCGGCCACCGGCAGGACGCCGTTCAAGCATTTGATCTATCCCGTTCCTGAAGAAGGAGGGCTCGGTGTTCATCTGACCCTTGATCTCGATGGGCGGATGCGTTTCGGGCCGGATGTCGAATGGGTCGAGGGGGTCGACTACTCCGTCGATCCAAGGCGCGCGGATGGATTTTACAATGAGATCCGCAAGTATTGGCCTGAACTTCCGGATGTCGTGTTGCAGCCTGCCTATTGCGGCATTAGGCCGAAGCTGGTGACCGGCGGCGAGCCTGTGACGGATTTTGTCATTGATGGACCGTCAACTCACGGCGTAAAGGGTCTTGCCAATCTGTTTGGCATCGAGAGTCCCGGCCTCACATCCTGCCTCGCAATCGCGAAGCACGTTTCAGAGATAGTTGAGATGTCCTGAAGCTTGGCTGGGGAACCTGGATTCGAACCAGGACTAACGGAGTCAGAGTCCGTGGGTCTACCGTTAACCTATTCCCCAACAGTTGCCCGGCAATGGCCGGTGCGGGTCGTCATATAGTTGAATTCTTGAAGGATGCAAACCCCCGATCGCATGTTTTTGGCATTTGTTATTCATTTTGCCGAATGCGGTGCGGAAGCGACGCCACGTCCGGCGGGGGCGGCGCTTTTGGGCTACGTACGACCGAAAAAAGCTGTATGTGCATAGGATAGCGCGAATGATTCTTCAGCAGGGAACTCGATAGCATTGCCAGGCGCCCAATCAAACGGAGTGGTTTCAGTCCTCCTGGCGACCTTTAATGGCGCCCGGTTTTTAGACGAGCAACTGGTGTCGATCGCGAACCAGACCTATCCAACGATCGATATGTGGGTCTCGGATGACGGATCGACCGACGCAACCCTTGAGGTGTTGGAGGCATGGCACCGGAAATGGTCGAAGGGCAAGTTCACCATCCTATCCGGCCCCCGCAAGGGCTATGCAGAAAACTTCCGCTCGCTCATCGTCAACACCGACATCGCTTCAGATTATTATGCCTTTTCCGATCAGGACGATATCTGGGAGCCGGATAAGATTGCAAAATCCATTGGCTGGATCGAGCACAATTCCCCGACAAAGCCGGCTCTGTTCTGTTCGCGGACTCTCGCGATTACCGAGGAAGGGGAAGTCATCGGCCCATCGCCCCTGTTCACCCGAAAGCCGAGCTTCAGGAATGCACTGGCACAGAGCCTCGGCGGCGGCAACACCATGCTCTACAATCGCGCCGCCCACGAGACTTTGGCCAAAGCTTCGCGTCGTACCGACTTCGTTAGTCACGATTGGTGGGTCTACCTTGTCATATCGGGTTCAGGCGGCTCCGTGCACTACTCGCCGGAGATGCTTGTCCATTACAGGCAACACGTGAACAACCAGTTCGGCTCCAATATCGGCACTATGGCGCGGGTGAGACGAGTCGGCCTTCTTTTCAGAGGGCGGTTCGTTGAATGGACTGATCTCAACATGATCGGGCTCACAATAAGCCGGGACTTGCTCACGGATGATGCCCGTAGCGCGTGCGACGCGTTTGACCGGGTCCGGAAAGCCAACCTTTTCGGCCGGGTATTCTATCTCTTCCGATCGGGCGTATATAGGCAAACCCCGCTCGGTCAGTTGGGCCTCTATGTAGCTGCGATTTTTCGTAAGATATAGCTCGATGTGCCGAGCCGCCTACGGGCGTGCTAGCCCTGCTGGCGAATGGAAATTCGCGTGCTTGGGTTCAGGCTGTGCGCCGGGCAGGGGCGGCGCGCGCCGGCTTCCTCGAAACCTCAGGATCGTTGGTCTCTTTCTCCACCATGGCGCTCAACCGCTGGTAGATTCCGAGGCCAATGACAAGAGTAACGCCAGTGAAAAGAAGCAGCGTCGGATAGATCATCATCCGCAGATCCTCCTTGCCGGCTTCGAACACGGCAACCAGACCTTCGAGGAAAACAGCGATGGCGATCGTCGAAATGAATTTCGTCAAACTGCGGCGCGCCTCGGCGGCCTGACGCATCTCACGGGCGCGAATGGCTTCCTCTTCGAGCAGATATTTCCCGACATCGAAGACGGCGATGGCAATGACTGTATAGCCGACGGCTTCGAGCAGTGTGGCTCCAATGTCTCTGTCGTAGATCACGAAGGAGCGCACGACCTCATAGCCTGCATAGGCGATCAGTCCAAATGCCAGAAGCATCAGGAACGCGCTGGCAACACCGAAGGCTATGCGCGTAATCCGGTCGAAGATCATCTGCCGATTTCCCCCTCTGCCATCCTCGTCCACGTTTAAATCATTTCGGATCGCCACCCACCAGCGAAAAATCAGCTGTCTGGCGGCGTCGGCCAATCGGGGAGTCAATGTGATCTGATCCGGGGTGTGCTCCAGCGTGCCGAGATGGTTGGGAGAATTGGGATAAAGAACGCATGTGAAACAGCGCCCATGAAGCGCATCGTGAGGGTCCCGATCACCCTAAGGTTGCGTTCGACATATTCCGCAACTCGTACGGGGCCCAGTAGGTTGGGACCAGCCGCCGTTAAGTATCTATTCCGCAACACCTGTCCCCAAACATGAATGCTCGCCCTGATTGTATTCGGAAACTAAACCTTTAGACTTATAAGAGAGCTTTGACTCGAACGACTTTTATGCATTTTCTAGATTCAATGCGGCGGAGGGGATCTTGGCGGCTTCGCGGGGATAAGGTGGGATAGATATCGGCATGACTTCAAGCAAAGCTCTCCGTGCATCGACTGCGCTGACCGTGGTCTCTGTTCTAGGCATGACGGCCACGATCTCCCTCTCGAATTTCGGCGAAGCAAAGGCGCAGACTTGGAATGGAGCGGGACCGGATTATGGTATCGGGGCAAACTGGTCGACTAATACTGTGCCGGGCGCTGGACAGACCGCCACGTTTGATAATACCGGTGCAGCCCAGCCAATAGTAAATCTTGGGGGCACATACTCGGTCGACAGCTGGGTAGTCAACGGCACCACCACCTACGATATGATAAACGGCACCGTGAACTTCCTCACGCCCGCTGGGTTGATGAATAATTCGGCGGGCGGCACGGGGATATCCGCAAATATTACGGGCGTTGGCGGCGTAACGCAGAATGGCACCGCTACGCTCTTTCTCCTGAGCACCAATACCTATAGCGGCGGTACGAACGTATTTTCTGGCACAGTTGAAGCGCGAGGAACTGGTAGACTAGGGACGGGTCCAGTGGTTGTCGGCACTCCGGGGGGTGGCGCCTTTGCCGTGCTGCAGTTGACCAATGGGTTCGATGCGCAATCGTTGTCGATCACCAACAACCAGACAGGCAACACAATATTTCGCGGTGGAACGGCGGGCAATGCCACCATCAGAAACAGTCAGGGCGGCGGCACCACTTTCATGAACAACAGCACCGCCGGCAATGCCACGATTACCAACGATATTAGCGCCTTCCCGCAGCCAAGTGTCACGTTGTTCAGGGATACCAGCACGGCCGGAAATGCCACTTTCTCGCTTCCGGGTGGCGATGTTCGCTTTGAGGATAACAGCACTGGCGCCAATGCCACCCTGACCGGGACCGCAACCATCGTATTTTCGCAGAATGCGACTGGTGGCAATGCCCGAATCAATATCGATTCGGAGACAGGTATCGTTCGCTTCCTCGGGAGCAGCACGGCGGGTTCAGCCACGATCATGAATACCGGCGGCAGCCAGATCGAGTTCGCCGACGCAGGCACGTCTGCGGGAAACGCCGCCATAACCAATAGCGGCATCGACGTGCCGAACAATCAGAGTTCGACGACGACATTCAATATGTCCAGCACCGCTGGCAACGCTTCGATCACCAATATCAGCGATGGACGGACCGAATTTGTGGATAGCAGTCGCGCGGGCAGCGCCACGATTACCAACGACAATGGCGGCGGCACGTTTTTCGAAGACACCAGCACTGGCGACAATGCGCGCCTGATAACGATTGGTACCGGTTTCGTCGATTTTTCGCGCAGCACCGCGGCCACAAACACGGCCGGCTCCATCGAAGGCAGCGGCATATTCAGCCTCGGTGATATTGATTTTACCGTCGGCTCCAACAATCTGTCGACCACATTCTCCGGCGCTATCCAGGATGGCGGAGACAGCGGTGGCACTGGCGCATCGCTGACCAAGACCGGCACAGGTACCCTGACGCTTTCCGGTATCAATACCTACACAGGCGGAACGACGGTCAATCAAGGCACACTCGCCGTCAATGGCTCCATCGGTGCTGTCGATGTGATGAACGGTGCTACACTCGGCGGTATCGGCACGGTCGGCACCACAAGTATAGCATCCGGTGCTACCATTGCGCCGGGCAATTCGATCGGCACGCTGAATGTCGCCGGCGACATCACCCTTGGGGCCGGTTCGATCTACAGTGTCGAACTTGCCGGGTCGGGTGCATCGGACCTGATTGCCGCTTCCGGTGTTGCAACCTTGCAGGGTGGTTCGGTCTCTGTCACGGCACTCGATCCGCAGACGAGCTACCAGAATGGCCAGGTCTACCGCATCCTCACGGCGCAGGGCGGTGTCAGCGGCGCTTTCGATCCGAACGTGTTGAGCAACTCCGCATTCCTGGACGCGACGATCCTCAATTCGGCCAATGCGGTTGATTTGAGCATCGCTGTCGCACCCAGCCCGCCCCCTCCGCCCGGTCCACCCCCTCCGCCCGGTCCACCCCCTCCGCCCGGCGCGCCGGCTGTGTTCGTTACGGCCGCCCAGACACCCAATCAGTTCGCCACGGCAGGCGCTCTCGATACGTTGGTTCAGAGCGGAAGTTCACTTGCACTCTACAACAGCCTTCTCATACTTGATGCGGCTACGGCACGCGAAGCTTTCGCTTCGCTGTCCGGCGAGATCTACTCTTCGACGGCGACAGCGCTGATCGAGGACAGCCGTTTCATCCGCGATGCAGCGATCAACCGGGTCCGCAGTTCCTTTGGCGGCGTAGCCACGGCTGCCCTCCCACTAATGGCTTATGGCGAAGGTGGACCGGAACTCGCCCCAGCGACGACCGACAAATTCGGCGTGTGGGGAACAGGATTCGGCAATTGGGGCACAACCGATAGTAATGGCAATGCAGCATCGCTGGACCGTACCACTGGCGGCTTTGTGATCGGTGCTGATGCACTTGTCGGGGACAATTGGCGTCTCGGTGTGCTGGCCGGATATAGCCGCACGTCGTTTGATGTCGATGACCGTTCATCGTCGGGAGACAGCGACAATTACCACCTTGGCATCTATGGCGGGTCGCAATGGGGCAACCTCGGTTTTCGTGCCGGCGCTGCCTATACCTGGAGCAATATCGAAACGGATCGCTCTGTCGTGTTCCCGGGCTTCTCCAATGATTTGAGTGCGGATTATGATGCAGGGACCGCACAGGTCTTCGGGGAGTTCGGCTACCGCATCGATACCAGCCGAGCTGCGTTTGAGCCCTTCGCCAATCTCGCCTATGTCAATTTCAGAAGCGATTCATTCTCCGAATCAGGCGGCGCCGCGGCGCTATCGGCATCGAGCGAAACAACGGATACAACCTTCAGCACGCTGGGTCTGCGGGCATCCACCGATTTCACAATGGGCAGCATGTCGGCGACGGCGCGCGGCATGCTGGGCTGGCGCCACGCATTCGATGATGTGACACCGCAATCCAGCCTCGCCTTCACCGGCAGCGATGCGTTCACGATATCGGGCGTGCCCATCGATCAGGACGCGCTTGCGGTTGAGGCCGGCCTTGATTTCAAGATTACCGACAGTGCGACATTCGGTGTGTCCTATGCTGGACAGTTTGGCAGCAAGGCGCATGACAACGGATTTAAGGCGGACCTCTCCTTTAAATTCTGAGCGGGATAGCACGCAGCGGCCTATCGATTGGCGGTAAGGCCGCTGCGTGCTCGCTCAAGCTCGACATATTGACCACCAGTATCATCGAGTATGCGCGCCGCACGAAATGGAAGGGCACTTTTATGTATTTGTTTTTACATGTTTTGTTCGCCTAGCCTAACTGGAGACAAGCCGTGGGCCTGGAAGCGATGACGACAATTGCACGCTACGGATGAACGACGGGTCCCGCCCGCAGCGGGCAATTGCAATGGCAGTGCTGTTCGTTGTAACCATTCCGTCCGCTTGATTTTTGGAGGACACGCGGCATGGATCGATTTACCGGCGGTTGCCTGTGCGGCAACGTCAAAATTGTGGCGTCGGGACCCCCATACCGGGTTGGCCTTTGTCACTGCCTCGACTGCCGCAAGCATCATGGGGCACTTTTCTATGCTGCCGCAATATTCCCTGAGGATGCTGTGACGATCACTGGAAAAACCCGCGACTATGCCGGGCGGTTTTTCTGTCCCCGCTGCGGCTCGTCCGTTTTCGCACGCACTGACGATGAAATCGAAGTGCACCTCGGGTCGCTGGATGCTCCTGACCAGTTGATGCCAACCTATGAACTCTGGACCGTTCGTCGCGAGTCCTGGTTGCCGCCATTTCCGCTCATGAGACGATACGAGCGCGATCGTGAGGCCAAGGGTCGCTTTGAGGAGTAGGTCGCGCGACCGGCAGCCTTCGGATCGAATGGCAGTTTGAGAAATCGGGCCGGCGCCTCACTCCGGAAGACCAGCCTTGAGGTAGCCATCAACGAAATGCTCACGCGTCGCGGCGTCGCGGAATGGCTCCGTCGTGGCCCAGTGGCGAGTTGTAAAATGCGGGTTGCTGACGAGGAACAGTTCGACCTCTGCACGCGCCTCGTCGAGCCGGCCCAGTTGGGCAAGGCTTGCCGCTAGGAAGCGGCGCGAGCTGGTACGATAAGTCTCGTCCCTGCGCAGTGTCTCGACAGCAGCTTCATATTCGCCCGCCGCATATTGCGCCTGGCCGAGCGTCAGATAGTACCAACTCGCCGGAAACGGGTTTAGCCGGAACGCCTTGCGAATGTGCTCAAGGCCCTCCTCGACCCGTCCGGCCAAGACCGCGATGTCGGATAATGTCGCCCAGGTATCCGCCTCGTTCGGGTCGAGCTCGATTGCCTTGGCAAATTCCGCATCCGCCTCGGCGAAGCTGCGCTCGTAGGCAAGCAGGTTCGCCAGGACCCAGTGGCAGCCAGCATCGTTGGGATCGATCGCGACAGCTTTGCGCGCGAGTTCCAACGCGACGCTCCGGGTCGGTTCGATTGGTTCACCCCAATGCACCCATCCCATCCAGTGGTTCATGGCAAGCCAGCGATAGGCTTCGGCGTATTCCGGATCGAGGGAAACCGCGCGCGAGAGCATCAGATGCGCTTCCCGCGCCGTCTGCGGCGAATCATCGATCAGCTTTCGGGCCCGCACGCAGAGATCGTAAGCCTCGAGATTTTTGGGGCGATTGCGCGGCGGCGGCGCGCGCAGCCGGCCGAGCAACGCCTCCACGATCTTGCCGGTGACCTCGTCCTGAACGGCGAAGATATCTTCCAGGCTGCGATCGAAGCGCTCCGCCCATAGATGCTCGCCACTCACCGCATCGACCAGTTGGGCGTTGATGCGCACGCGTCCGGCGGCGTGTCTTGCACTCCCCTCCAATAGGTAGCGCACACCAAGGTCCTGCGCGATCTCGCGCACGTTGGTGGCTTTGCCTTTGTAGGCAAAGGCCGAATTGCGTGCGATGACGAACAGGCCGGAGATCCTGGAAAGGTCGGTGGTCAGGTCTTCGGCCAACCCATCCACGAAGGATTCCTGCTCGGGATCGTTGCTGATATTCAAGAAGGGCAGCACGGCAATAGATGGTTTGCCGGGCAGCGGCAAAGGTTTTCGTTTCGCGCCACCGAACTGTTCGATGGCGCCCGTGAAGCGGTAGCCGACGCGTGGAACCGTGGAGATCCATTCACCGCCGTCTGCCGCCGCACCAAGCAGCTTGCGCAACTGCGCAATCTGGACGGTGAGGTTGCCTTCCTCGACGGCGGTGCCCGGCCACGCCGCGTCCATCAACTCGGCCTTGCCCAGGATTTCGCCGGGGCGACCGACGAGTGCCGCAAGCAATTTTAGCCCGCGGTAGCCAACGGCAACGGGGTCATCGTCCCGAAGGAGCGTTCCCGCACCCGGATCAAGCACGAACGGACCAAAAGCAAAACGCGATCCCTGCATACGTTGCATCTATAGTCGGTTTGGAAGTTCTTGAGAACTATTTGGCAGAGTTTAGAAACAGGCTTCGCCAATAACCGCTTTTAGAGCGGCCTGATCAACAATCCCGCAACGAGCCGGCAGTCAGATACGTCGTCAATCGTTCATTTGAGTTTGCTGGACGATGTCGGATGCCGACAACGTTGAGCAACAGCCGTCCGATGACAAGAGGTCCGCTGCCGTCGATGTCTTTGGCCGGCTGAAACTAGGTGAAGGCGATGTTGCGGTCTGCACAAAGCTCAGGCCGCCAGGTCAGGCGATCCCACCGCAGACGGGATATAGCTGCGTTTGGAAGTTTTGAGAACTATTTGGGAAGGTTTAATTACGCCGCTGGTCGCAACCTGCACAATTCCCGCTCTTTCAGGTCGAGGACCCCCAGGATCCTCAAACCATATGGAGGTTGTTATGAACGATACTCGCACCTTTGCGCCGGTCCCGCATCAGGCGGCGCGACCGGGAGCGCCCATGGGACTAAGGGAAGCGTTGCTTCGGCGCTACAGCCTCCCGACCCCGCAGAGCATTATCGCGACCTGGAGCGAGCGGGCCCGCTTTCGCTGGGCGCTTGCGCAAATGGCGAAGGACAATCCGCACTTGATCGACGATATCGGCCTGACGAGTTGGCAGGTCGAGGAAGAGATCGCCAAGCGCTTCTGGGAAGAATAATGAGGACGCCATCAGCTGGTCGGCCACGGCCGGCGGCGATCACAATGAGATCTGTCGACGATTGTTGGCGCACCCGACAGGATTCGAACCTGTGACCTCTGCCTTCGGAGGGCAGCACTCTATCCAGCTGAGCTACGGGTGCCGATACAAGGCGTTGGCCTTGCATGCGCGAAGCGTTTCTAGCCGATGCGGGCCTAGGCTTCAATGGCGAATTTTTGAGATGGTGCGATATCCCAAGGCAGGGGTCACACGTTCGAATCCTGTCGGGTGCGCCTGATGCGTGCCGGCGACGATCCTAATCCAAATGCTGCCGTCGACAGGGACGCCCGTCTTCCGCGCTTTTGCCAGGATGTGGGCATGAATATCATCAACACAGAGAGCAACCAGTTTTGGTTACGGAACCTGACGGCCTGATCTCGACTCCTCGGATAGCTTTTGCGTGCAGTCGGGGCAGTGGTCATTTCGGACGAGCATATCCCAGTCGTCACAGGTCCAGCCGGCTGCTCTGGCGTTGGCTATAGCGCGAGAATGCCAGCCATTTACAGCCACGATGTCCAATCTTAAGCGGCAGCCGTCGCATATGATGGTCACCATTGTCATGGTTCCTATTGCTCAGCTAAGCGACGAAGCCCAGTCAACACCACGGCATCCGGCGTCCAACCTTTCCCACCACGGCGACGGCCGTTTGTTCTTGGCCTGGTTGTTTATGACCAATCTCGGGCGATCACGCATGCTTCCCCTCCTTTGCAACCCAGAATAGAACGCGAGCCATAAAGGACAGCTTGCGAAATCCATTAAATTTTGGGGAATGAATTGGAGGGGTCGTCCTGGGACCTAGATCGCCCGTAATCAAACCAGCGCTTAATCGCGCTGACTACAACGCTCTAGGGACTGGCATGGAACTACATACGCGGCAAGAATGTTACAAATTGGTCTGGTCCAAACCAATCGATAAACGCGCGAAGGGATTGGTAGTTTCTGGGACATGCGCCATGTGTCTCTGGAAGGTCTCAATGGCGAATTTTGCGTTGATTCCCACATCGCATGGCGCAATGATATTTCCGAGCTGCTTGGCCGGCCTCGCGCGTTGGGGCTGTGTTGACTGAAAAGGGAGACTTCCCATGGCAACCAAGACAGATTTCACCACAGAGGAATGGAGTGAGGTACTCGGCAGCGTCATGCTGGCGGGAATGGCCATCACGCTCGCCGATCCAAGCGGCCTGATCGGCATGACCAAAGAGGGGCTGGCGAGTGGCAGCGCACTGGTCGCGGCCAAAACGGATCCCAATTCGAACGCCTTGATCAAGTCGGTGGTATCGGACTTCGAAACCTCCGAGGGACGCACAGCGGCGCGCGGTTTGATCAAGGGCAAGCTCGCGGGCAAGCAGGCCGCCGAGATGAAGAGCACTATCCTGGAGACACTTGGCCAAACCGCTGCGCTCGTTGACGCGAAAGCACCAGATGATGCTGCCGCGTACAAGGCTTGGCTTCGCAGCATAAGCGAGCGTGTGGCGAATGCTGCCAGCGAGGGTGGTTTCCTGGGTTTTGGGGGCGTGCAGGTGAGTGACGCCGAACGATCGACTCTTGACGAGATTTCGAAGGCTCTGAAGCTCACGGCTTGACCGATCAGATCGGGGACGCCAGCGCGCGCGCCTCGCGAAACGAAACGAGCTTTCGACGATTTTCGTCCCAAAGCACGAGCTTCACGCAACGCAGGCTTTCCATGATGGTGATGCGGCCGATATCGCTCAGTTCCGGATAGTCTCTAAGCACTTGGGGCAACCGGTAACACGGAACCTTGCTGGACAGATGGTGCACATGGTGGATGCCGATATTGCCGGTGATCCAACTGAGGAAGCCAGGAAGAATATAATAGGACGATCCATGCAATGCGGCCTCGTGAAATTGCCACTCCGTCGCTGATGACCAATGCGTTTCTTCGAACTGGTGCTGAACATAGAAAAGCCAGATGCCCGCAGCGCCCGCGAGGGTTACGATGGGCAGGTGAATAAGCAGGAATGGGCCGACACCGATCAACCACATCAAGGATATCGTGACAACGGCAATACCGAGATTCGTGGCCATGGTTGAGATCCAAGGCTCAGCGCCAGATTTCATCATTCCGAAGGGCAGTCTTTGCTTGAAGAAAAACACCCAGATGGGACCGACGCCGAACATGATCGCCGGATGACGATAGAGGCGATAACCGAGCCTGCCCCAGCGAGACATCGCGCGATACTCGGCGACCGTCAGCGTCGTAATATCGCCAATACCGCGTTCATCCAGGTTGCCCGCCGAAGCGTGATGAATGGCGTGGCTGCGCCGCCAATAATCATAGGGTGTCAGCGTCAGCACACCGATCACACGACCCGTCCAGTCATCTGTGCGCCGATGCGCAAAGAATGACCCGTGCCCGCAATCGTGCTGGATCATGAACAATCTCAGTAAAAAGCCGGCAGCGGGTATGATGAGAACGAGACCCCACCAGAACCCATAGTGGACCGCCAGCCACGACAGCGTCCAAAAAACCGCAAACGGGACCACCGTGACGGCGAGTTCAAAAGCACTGCGTCCCCGATGCGGCCTGCGATACTGGCCAAGAATCTTGAGCCACGGACGTGCGTCAGGGCTTGTTGCGGAGCTTTTTTTCAAGGGAGCAGTTTGCATCGGCCGTTATAGGCTTGGCCGACAAGCCGGCGCAAGATGGCGAAACGATAAACCCTTGGTGAGGGCCAGGATGTTCAATCCTTTTGCACTATATGTAGGACAGGCCCAACTTTCCTCGATGTTCCGCCAGCAACAGGCCCGGATTGTTCCAAATGTAGGTCCACTCACACCATGGACCAACTGGCCGCGATGCCGCTTCGTAGTATTAGAAACCTAACCCTTCCCCAAATCCAAATAGTAGTCGACGGGATACCTCGGGCACCACCGATGCCCCCCTAACTGATTAATTGTCCGATGTGATGGCAAGGCGTAAAATGGGGCCGCGGGTATAAAAATAAGGCACTGGGGCCATGAAAAGAACTCGAGACTACTACGACGATGAAAATAGAGACGCGCGATCGTTTCTGGTAAAGATATGCGATTACGGCGTTGCCGTACTCCTTCTCGCAGGTCTGCTCTATTCGACATTTCTCGACGTTCAGGGGCGCTTCAAGCCAAGCAATCAGGAAATAGTCGCAGCGCGGCAAGCCAAGATCGCGGCCGAGCACGCCAAACTCGACGCCCCGACGACCATCGTCGAATAATCGGATAGGCTCTTCGCTGCAGGTGCCGTCCCCGGTTACAGGACCGGGAACGGCGTGTTGTGCTTTGAACTTATTCGATGTCGAAGGACACGCCCTGGGCGAGCGGCAGGGCGGTCGAATAATTCACGGTATTGGTTGCCCGGCGCATATAGGCCTTCCATGCGTCGGAGCCGGATTCGCGGCCGCCGCCGGTTTCCTTTTCGCCGCCGAACGCGCCGCCGATCTCGGCCCCTGAGGTCCCGATATTGACATTGGCAATGCCGCAATCCGAACCGTCGGCGCTGAGGAAGCGTTCCGCCTCCTGGAGGTTAAGCGTGAAGATCGAGGACGAGAGGCCGGCGCCGACCGCATTGTGGTCGGCGATCGCCGCGTCGAAGTCCGTGTATTTCATGACGTAAAGGATCGGCGCAAAGGTTTCCTCCAGCACTGGGCCATCCTGCTTCGGCATCTCGACGAGCGCCGGGTGCACATAATAGGCGTTGGCATGGGCAGTATCGACGCGGCCGCCACCGGTGACCTTGCCGCCATGGTCGCGGGCTTCACTGAGCGCGTTCTGCATGTTGTCGTAGGCGCCCTTGTCAATTAGCGGGCCGACAAGCGCCGATGTTTCCAGCGGGTTGCCGACGCTGACGCTCTCATAGGCTTTCTTCAGGCGCGGCACCAGCGTGTCATAGACGCTCTCATGCACGAAGAGGCGGCGAAGGGTCGTGCAGCGCTGCCCGGCAGTGCCCATGGCGCCGAAGGCGATGGCGCGCAGCGCCATGTCGAGATCGGCTGATGGGCAGACGATGCCGGCATTGTTGCCGCCGAGTTCGAGGATCGAACGGGCAAAGCGCTTGGCGAGACGCGGGCCAACCTCGCGGCCCATGCGGGTCGAGCCGGTGGCCGAAACGAGCGCTACCTTTTTGTTGTCAACGAGGGACTCGCCGATCGTGCGGTCGCCCATCAGCGTCTGCGAAAGGCCGGCCGGAACGTCACCGAAGCGAGCCGCGGCGCGCTCGAAGATTGCCTGGCAGGCAAGGGCCGTGAGCGGCGTCTTCTCGGACGGCTTCCAGACGACGGCATTGCCGCAAACGAGCGCCAGGGCCGTGTTCCACGACCAGACGGCGACGGGGAAATTGAATGCCGAGATGACGCCGACGACGCCGAGTGGGTGCCAGGTCTCCATCATGCGGTGGCCGGGGCGTTCGGTTGCGATGGTGAGGCCATAGAGTTGGCGCGACAGGCCAACGGCGAAATCGCAGATATCGATCATTTCCTGGACTTCGCCGAGGCCCTCCGACGGGATCTTCCCGGCTTCGATGGAAACAAGGCGGCCCAGTTCATTCTTCAGGGCGCGCAACTCCTCGCCGAACAGGCGAACGAGTTCGCCGCGCTTCGGCGCGGGAACGAGCCGCCACTCGCGGAACGCAGTGTCGGCCTTGTCGATGATCTTCGCGGTCTCGTCGGCAGAGTGAACGGCGACGTCGGCGATCTTTTCTCCCGTGACAGGGCTGAACGAGGGCATCGCGCCGCCCGTATAGGCAGCCTCCGCAACGCCTAGCTTGGAAAGGAGTGTCTTTACTTCTTGAGCAATGGTCATCGTGCTTCCCTTAATTCTTGTCTGGCTGCCGATTGGCAGAGCTATTGGATGCGTGACAGGCTTTTACCAGCCGGTTTCGAGGCTCAGTCACATTAGCAGGTCTTGACCCCAAGTTTTATAAAGTTCTCTCAATCGGCGAGTGCGACCGGCTGAAGATAGCGGCGGCAGCGGACGATTGATGCCTTTTCAAGGCCTTCATAATGCGCGAACTCATCGAGCACCGGCATGCCGAGATGCGCTTCGAACTCCTGCTGGCTCGGGCTTGCTGCAAATTTCTGCGCGCCGTTGTCGCCGAGGTTGGACTGGAAAATTCCGGCGGCGCTGACTGGGAGAAAATCTTCGTAGACGATCGGGTCGAATATGACTGCGCCCATTGCAACAAGCGTTTCAATGCTTGCCATTTCACGCGTCGAGAGCGCTGCACGCGGGAAACCTTCGACGGGCGTATAGCGGAAGTAGCCCAGGCCTTGCTGGCGTATGGTGTTCCAATCATCCGGAAAGGCCACGAAGGCCTCACTCAGCGCTGCGATATAGGCCGCGGCATTCGAACCATCGGGAGCAGGGCGCACGACCTTGCGTGCCTCTGTAAGGAGCCGGTCGTAGAGCGCCCGGCCCTTGGGAGTGAGGGCTATGCCGCGCTGCTCGATTTCGCCAAAGCGGGCCGTGTGCGAACCCTCCTCCCATTTGCCTTGGGCATCGCGGAACGACACGGCTTCCTCGAGCGCCTTGAACGAGGTCTGCCGCAACAGGATAGGGCAGGCACGCGTTGGCGGACCTTCGATGACCGCCTTCGGCGCGATGCCGTGCGCCGGCATCAGCTTCTGCACGGCATCGATGTCGAGCGTGCGCGGCGTCAGATGGTTGATATGGGGCCCCTTGAACGAGACGACATCGGCGATCAGGCGATGCGCATCATGCAGGCGGCGATAAAGGTCGCTGCTGACGCTGGCCTGGTCGTGCCAGCGAAAGGTCTCAATGATCTCCTTGACGAAGAGCGCGGCTTCTTCCGCTTCGAGGCCACCATTGGCCTCGGCCTTTTCAATGAGGAAAATCGCCTTGGCCGTGAATATCTGACGTGTCTCGAGGGTCCTGCGCGCTTCCTCGCGCAATTCAGCGTCTTCGATAAGATCGAGGCGCAGCAGCGAGGTGAATACGCGGAACGGATTGATTTTCAGCGCTTCGTCTCCGACCGGTCGAAACGCAGTCGAATGTACCGGCACGCGAGCCGCGCTGAGATCATAGTAGCCGACCGGATACATGCCCATCACGGCAAAGGCCCGGCAAAGCATGGAGAGCTCGGCGGCGGTCCCAACGCGGATCGCGCCGTGCCGCTCTTCCGAAATGCGGTCGAGCGTATCGGTCTGTTCGAGGCGGTGGCGCAGTTTCGGCGAAGCAGCAAGCGTGTCGGCATTGACTTGCGCGACCAGCGACATAAGCGTCCCATAGGCAGGAACTTCGGTCCTGTACATGGCCGACATCGCAGTCGAGAACGATGCGCGGATCACGTCCGTTGAGGTAACCGTGTCTGAATTCATGAAGTTGGTTCCGTTATTCGTTGAGACGGCAATTTCTTTCCGTTCATGCATGTTATGGATTATAGAGTGGTGATGCGCCCGCGGATTGCGAAGATTCAAACTGGGTTGATGCGAGATTGGAATGAAGTTAAGCCGACGATTAATCCCGGATATCGACATACTGCAGACGTTCGAATGTGCCGCGCGCCATGGCAGCTTCACGCAAGCGGCGAAGGAACTCTCGCTCACCCAGAGCGCGGTGAGCCGCCAGATGAGCGAGCTTGAAGGCCAGATCGGCGTGCTCCTCTTCGAACGCGTTCGCCAGCGCGTCGTACTCTCCGAAGCCGGGCAGAAATTCCTGCCGGAAGTGAGGCATTTGCTCGGCCTTACCGAGGAGACGATGCTGCGCGCCATGGCGGCCTCGCAATCAGCGTCATCGTTGAGCATTGCCACGCTGCCGACATTCGGCAGTCGCTGGCTGATGCCAAGGCTTCCGGACTTCGTACGGCGGCACCCGGAAATGGCGCTGAGCGTCGCCTCGCGCTCGCGTCCCTTCGATTTCGAGGAGGAGCCGTTCGATCTCGCGATTCACTACGGCCAGCCTGTGTGGGCGCACGCCACGTGCACATATCTGTGCAGCGAGCTTATAGTGCCGGTCGGCAGCCCGGAACTGCGCGCCGCAAATCTGATCGCCAATGCATCAGAACTCGCCGATGCGCCGCTTCTTCACATTTCCACCCGGCCCAAATCCTGGGCTTCCTGGTTCGAGGCGGCGCAGGTGAGCGTCGCCAGTCCCTATAAGGGCCACCGTTTCGAACATTTTTCCATGGTCATAGAGGCTGCGCTTGCGGGGCTCGGCTTCGCGCTCCTGCCGCGCTATCTGATCGAGCAGGAGCTCGCTTCGGGCCGGCTGATCGTCCTGTTCGATCAGCCGCTGCAGACCGAGAACAGCTATTATCTAGTCGTACCCGATCACAAGAAGGAAAATCCGCTGATGCAGAGCTTCGTTGCCTGGATCGCCGATCAGGTAACGGAACGGCAGCCGTCGGTCATTCGCTAGCCGCATCATGTCTTCAAAGAATTTCACTTCCGGTTGCGCAATTGCGATTTATAACCAGCATAGGTAAGTGTGCCGCAAGCTCTCGGCCGACTCTTCACGGTGATCCCATGCTCAATGATGAACGTTCCCACGGACTGTGGGAAAAGACTGCCCCGCCGGCGCCGAAGACGGAGCAGCTGCGCGGAGATATTTCGGTCGACGTTGCCATCATCGGCGCGGGCTTTACCGGGCTTTCGGCGGCGCTGCATCTTGCGGATGTCGATACGAAAGTCGCGGTTGTCGATGCGGTGGAGATCGGCTTTGGCGGCTCCGGCCGCAATGTCGGCCTGGTCAACGCCGGCATGTGGGTAATGCCCGATGATCTGCCGGGCGTTCTCGGGCAAGTCCATGGCGAGAGATTGCTGGAATTGCTGGGCAACGCACCACAATCGGTGTTCAACCTAGTTGATCGATTTGAAATCGATTGTGAACTCGAGCGGAATGGTACGTTGCACTGCGCTGTTGGCGATGACGGCGTGAGACAGCTCGAGCAGCGTGCGGAGCAATGGCTGGCGCGCGGCGCGGCAGTTCGGCTGCTGGGCGCCAAGGAAACTGCGGCGAAGGTTGGCTCGACGGCCTATGCGGCGTCTCTTCTCGACAATCGCGCCGGCACGATCCAGCCGCTTGGTTATGTCCGCGGGCTTGCACGCGCGGCGCTTTCAAGAGGTGCAGCCATTTACGGTGCTACACCTGTCACCGCGACCGAGCGCAGTGGTGACCGCTGGCTCGTGCGCACGCCATCCGGCACTGTCTCGGCCGAATGGGTCATCGTTGCAACCAACGCTTACACGACCTCACCCTGGCCGCAATTGCGGGCGGAACTCCTGCATCTTCCCTATTTCAATTTCGCCACGGCACCTTTGCCGGATGAGGTAAGAAGGACGGTGCTTCCAGAGCGGCAGGGTGGCTGGGATACGAAGGAAATCCTCAGCTCCTTCCGCATGGACAAGGCCGGGCGGCTCGTTTTCGGCAGCGTCGGCGCGCTGCGCGGCACCGGCATGGCGGTTCACAAAGCCTGGGCGGCCCGGTCCATCCGCAAGATTTTCCCGCAGATAAAGGATGTGAGGTTTGAAGCTGGCTGGTACGGCCAGATCGGCATGACCAGCGACAGCCTCCCGCGCTTCCACACGCTCGCGCCCAAGATCATCAGCTTCAGCGGTTATAATGGCCGCGGCATTGCCCCCGGCACGGTATTCGGCCGTATCATGGCAGAGCATATTGCTGGCAAGGTCGCCGACGCGGACCTGCCATTGCCCGTTAGCCAGCCAAAGGAGCAGGGCTTCCGCTCGGTTCGCGAAGGCTATTACGAGGTCGGCGCACAGTTGGCGCACTTTGTGGGAAGCAGGTTTTAGAGCCTTCTCAGCTAAATAGAATTGCCATCTGGAGCGTACCGACATATTTCTAGCGCATGGATAGCAAGAAGCCGACGCGGCCATTCAGACCAAGCGTCTCCGCCAGCATTCTCGCAGCGGTCAGGAATCGCAACAAGCGCCACACTGGCGCAACCAAGGTCGTGCGCAGCGATCTGCTCATTGCTTCTTATAATGTTCACAAATGTGTCGGCATCGACAAGAAGTTCGATCCGGACCGCATTGCCCATGTTATTGGCGAGATTGGCGCGGATGTCGTTGCTATCCAGGAGGCCGATAAGCGCTTTGGCGAGCGCAGCGGACTTCTGGATCTGGCGCGTCTGGAGCGGGAAAACAAGCTCATTCCTGTCCCGGTTGCGTCACTCTATCCCAAGGGCCATGGCTGGCATGGCAATCTTCTATTGTTTCGCGCCGGCATCGTTCAGCGCGTGCAGCAACTGGTCCTGCCGGGGCTTGAACCGCGCGGGGCGCTGGTGGCCGATATCGACCTGCAGGCGGGACCGCTGCGCATCATTGCCGCCCATCTTGGATTGTTGAAGCATTCGCGCCAGCAGCAGACAGAAGCAATCCTCGATGCGGTGCATGCCGATCCGTCGCGCCCGACCCTGCTGCTCGGCGACCTCAATGAATGGCGCGTGGGGAAGGGATCTTCACTTCATTTCCTGAAGCCGATATTCGATCCGGCACGAAATGCCGTTCCAAGCTTCCCTTCGCGTTTCCCCGTCCTTGCGCTTGACCGCGTTCTGGGTCATCCGCACAGCCTCGTCACAGCCATCGAAGTGCACGATACGCCCCTTGCCCGCGTCGCGTCCGATCACCTGCCGATCAAGGCGCATATCGACCTCAAGGCGGCTCTCGCCGAGACGGGCGTAATCACAAATAGGGCGAACCTAGCCAGATAATCCGGTCGATCAGCCTCGCCCAGAATGAGCGCGCCCGAAGATTCTGCAGTAGGACCGGTTTGGCTGACGCAATGGCCGCATCGACGAGCGCCTCGACCTTTGTGGCAAATGCCGTATCCATCACTTCAAGATCGACCTCGAAATTCAGCCGCAGCGAACGCGGATCGAGATTCGACGATCCAACGTAGGACCAGGCGCCATCGACAGCGAGAAGTTTCGAATGGTTGAAGTTGCCGCTGGCCCGCCAGATACGACAATGGCTCTTCAATATCTGGTCGAACTGCGCCGTCATGGCCCGGTCGACCAGCTTGAGATTGTTGACAGAAGGAACGACGATGTCGACCTCGACGCCGCGCCGGGCGGCGGTAACGAGCGCGCTGATCAGCTCGCGGTCAGGAAGGAAATAGGGCGACATGACCCGTATATGCCTCTGGGCGACAGAGAAGGCGCCCATCAGCATGCGGTGGTTTGCTTCGACACTGCGATCGGGACCGGAAGGAACCGCGCGTATGAAAACCGGCTCACCCGGCCGCCTGTCCGGGGGCGCAATGATCCACGCATCGCCGGTAAGATGTTCGTTCGTGGTGAAACGCCAGTCTTCCGCCGCCACATGGAAAAGATCGGTCACGATCGGGCCGGTGAGGCGGAAGTGCGTATCGCGTGCATTGTCCTCGCCGACAATCTCTCGGGAGAAGCCGGCACGGATATTCATGCCGCCGGTGAACGCCACCCTGCCGTCAACGACCAATATCTTCCTGTGGGTCCGAAGGTTCGCATAGGGTAGGCGCAGGCCAATGATGATGTTGCCGTTGAAAACGTCGACTTTCACGCCGTGCTTCGCAAGATAGCCTACGATGGTCGGGATCGAGTATCGCGCCCCGACGGCGTCGATGAGTACCCTTACCTGCACTCCGCGCTTTTTGGCGGCGATAAGCGCGTCCGCCAGGCGTAGGCCGATTTTGTCCCGGTCGAATATATAGGTCTCGACAAGGATACTGCGCTGCGCCGCCTGAATTTCTCCAAGCATGGCGTGATAGGCGTCGTCCCCGCCCTGTAGCATGACGATATCGTTGGCGGTGGTCAGCCGGCAGCGGCTTACCCGATCGCCAAGCGTCTTCATCGCGGCCAGGCGCTTTTCGAAATGCGCAAGGACGTCCTGGTCGCGTGCGTGGAAGCGCACGAGATGATCCTGGCCGATTTCGCGCAGGAATTCGCGCTGCGACGAAATGGTGGAGCGCCGGATGCGATTGATGCCGGCTACGGCATAAATGAGGGCGCCAATGACCGGCGATAGGATGATGACGCCGACCCACCCTATGGCGGCCCGCACCTCTTCCTTAGTCATCGTTGCATGGATCGCCGCCGGCACGCCGAGCAGGACCGACAACACAAAAAATATGTGCGGCCAATAGGTTGGAATGAAATCAGCCATGCGCACGCATCATATCAGGAGATTGAATCCCGACGCGAACGCCATTCGGCCAGCGAAATCGGCTGATCGGGAATGCGAATCTCGAAACTCGTTCCCGCGCCTTCATTATCACGCAACTCAATTGTTCCCCCATGTGCCCGTACCAACTCATGTACGATTGCAAGACCCAGTCCAGTACCCCCGGAGCGGGCCGACCCCCTGAACGCCCGGAACAGATTCTCGCGGGCTTTGGCAGGCAAGCCCGGCCCCGTATCTTCCACGCCGATGATCGACGTCGTGCCGATCTGGCCCGCCGTTATCGTCAGTCGCTTGATGATGGCGGCATCAGTTCGCGTGTCCCCGGTCATCGCCTGCACCGAATTGCGGCTAAGGTTGAGGATGATTCGAAAAAACTGGTCGGGATCGGCATCAAACTCAAACGACTCAGGCACGAGGTTTTTGAATTCAATGCCGGATTTGGCATCGATACTGAGCATCTCCTCGACATCGTTGACGAGCGTGCGCAGCTTCACGCGCCGGCGCTGCGGCGGCGGCTCCTGCGTTCCCCCATAGGCCAGAACGGTCTGCGAATAATTGATTGCGCGGTCAATCGTGCGCACGAGCTTTGGAACGAGGCGCTGGATCGCCGGATCGCTCGTACTGGCAAGGTGGTCGGACATGAGCTGCGCCGACGCCAGTATGTTACGCATGTCGTGGTTGATCTTGGAGACGGCAAGACCGAGATCGGCGAGATGCTTTTGCTCCGAAAGCGTACGCTGCAATTGACGCTGCATGTCGGCGAGTTCGCGCTGGGCGATGCCCAGTTCGTCCTCACGGTTCTCAGGCTTGATGACCTTCTGCGGATCGTCGGGAGAACGCGCAAAGGCGAGCATGTTGTCGCTCATGCGCTGGATGGGGCGGATAAGCAGCCGGCTGATGGCAAGGAAGACGAGGCCGGCGGTAATTGCCGAGATGAACAGCGAGATGAGCGCCACGTTGCCAGCATAGCGCAGCATCGCATTGCGCAGCGGCTCGTCGGAGGTCAGGAGTTCAATGACCTTGCCGGTATCGCCGATCGGGCCATAGACGCGGATGACGCGGTTGCCGCCGTTGATTACCGTGTCGAACGCGTCGCGGATCACCGTGACCGGATCGGTCACCGTTATGTCGACGTGGCGATCGACCTTGGAAGGCATTTCGGATACAGCGAGCAGCCGGGACGCTCCCTTCTCGCGAAGTGCTATCGCTTTCGTGCCGGTTGCAAGCAGTACGTCGTCCTGGACCGTGCGGGGAATATCTTCACTGTCGTTTGCAGCAAGAACAACGCTCGCAGCGGCAACAGTGTTGAGGCGGTCCGAGAGCCAGCGAATGCGCATGTCGGCCATGGTTGGCACGAATATCATCACTTCGGCCACGAGGCCAAAGAGCAAGGTAAGGAGCAGGAGCTTGCCCGAAAGGCGCTTGAAGATGGGCAAACGTCGTCCCGCGTGCCGCGTCACACTTGTCTCCGCTGGCGTTTGCTCGGTTGCAGTCATTTGATCTCCGTCGTCAGGCGATGTAAGTCGCCTGAAGAATTAGCACAATAATTCACTTGGCCGTTTTTGCCTATTTTGAATCACGCCAACGAATTGACTTATCGGTATCGGGCCTCTATAAGCCGCGCACGTCCGGGTTGACCGCCCCGGCGGCGTATTTTTATACGCTATTGGCGGTCCTGATATGCTCCTGTCAAAGAACAGACCACAAGAAGGGCCGCACACCGCGGTATTTAACAAATGAAGCGTACTTATCAGCCATCCAAGCTTGTCCGCGCACGTCGTCACGGGTTTCGCGCCCGCATGGCTACGGCTGGCGGCCGCAAGGTAATTGCAGCGCGCCGCGCCCGCGGTCGCAAGCGGTTGTCGGCATAAAGGCACACCGCGCGACTTGGTGCGGTTGCCAAAGTTGGCACTACACGATGAATGAGCAAAAACCACTCCGCCTTCGCAAGAGAGCGGAGTTTTTGACTGTTCGGAACGGAGAAAAGCGCCGCGGCGCCTACTTCCTTCTTGAAGTCAAGGAGCGCGAGGACCGGGCTGGTCCGCCGCGCGTCGGTTTCACGGTTACCAAGAAGAACGGCAACGCCGTCACCCGCAATCGCATCAAGCGCCGGCTTAAAGAAGCCGTGCGCGTCAATGTTGCTGATGACATGGCTGCGGGAACTGATTATGTGATCGTTGCTCGCCGTGACGCGCTTGACGCGCCGTTCGCGGCACTGACCCGGGAACTCTCGAAACGGGTTTCCAAGAAAACACAGACCCGGCGTTCGACGAAGCCTTGATGGCGCACCCGACCCGACCCAAGGACTACAATGGAAACCAATCGTAACTTCTTCATCACCATTGCCTTGTCCATTGTGATCCTGACGCTTTGGCAGGTGTTCTACATGAACCCCAAGATCGAAGCGCAGCGCGAACAGGCCCAGATTGAGGCTACGCGACAAGGACAGACGCGCGTTGACGGTCAGGCGAGCACGCCGGCCGGAACGCCGGCAACCGGCACGGCAGCAAACCTGCCGTCATCGACGCCCGCAACGCCTGGCGCCAATATCCCCGGGCAATCGCAGGATGGAGCACAGGCTGGCAGCCTGACGCGCGATGCGGCCCTCGGCCAGACCTCCCGCGTGAAGATCGATACGCCGAGCCTCAGCGGCTCGATAAGCCTGACCGGCGCGCGGCTCGATGACCTGCAGTTGAAGAAATACCACGAGACCGTTGACGATAACTCGCCGAGCATCCAGCTCCTTAGCCCCGCGCAGATGGCGGATGGGCAGTTTGCCGAGATCGGCTTCACCGGTAACGAGTTGACCGGCACGGTTCCAGGACCGGCTACCGTTTGGACCGTCGAGGGCAACGGCACGCTGACGCCGTCGAATCCGGTTACTCTCTCCTTCACCAATGAGAAGGGCCTGACGTTCAAGCGCACCTTCAACGTCGACGACCGGTACATGTTCACTGTCAAGGACACGGTGACCAACAGCACCGCCACGCCCGTCTCGCTCGCCTCCTATGGCCGCGTCACACGCTTCTCGAAGCCACTCCATGCGAGCACATATGTGCTGCACGAGGGGCCGATCGGCGTGATTGGCGATGAGGGCCTGATCGAATACAAGTTCGCTGCCATCGAGAAGGCAAGGGAAGTCTCCCCGCCGAAGGCAACGACCGGCGGCTGGATCGGCATCACCGACAAATATTGGGCAGCGACGCTGGTTCCTTCAGCAGCGAAGCCATTCCAGGCACGCATGTCCTATTTCGACGACGGACGCCCGCGCTATCAGAGCGACTACCTTTCCGATCCGACGACGATCGAACCAGGTCAGTCCGCGACGATCGAGAACCTGCTCTTTGCCGGCGCCAAGGAAGTTGGGACCATCAATGCCTATGAAAAGGAACGGAGCATTCGCCAGTTCGATCTCCTGATCGATTGGGGCTGGTTCTATTTCATCACCAAGCCGATGTTCTATCTGATCGATACACTCTACAAGGCGATCGGCAACTTCGGCGTTGCCATCCTTCTGGTGACGGTGATCCTAAAAGGTCTGTTCTTCCCGCTGGCCAACAAGTCCTATGCTTCAATGGCCCGCATGAAGCTGGTGCAGCCGAAGATGACCGAAATCCGCGAGAAATACGCCGATGACAAGGTCAAGCAGCAGCAGGCCCTGATGGAGCTCTACAAGACAGAAAAGATCAACCCGATCGCCGGCTGCTGGCCGATTCTGATCCAGATCCCCGTCTTCTTCGCGCTCTACAAAGTTCTCTATGTCACCATTGAAATGCGCCATGCGCCCTTCTTTGGCTGGATTCAGGACCTTGCCGCACCCGATCCGACGTCGGTCTTCAATCTCTTCGGCCTGGTGCCTTGGACAGTCCCGGCGTTCCTGATGATCGGCGTCTGGCCATTGATCATGGGCGTGACGATGTTCCTGCAGATGCGCATGAACCCGACGCCGCCGGACCCGACCCAGCAGATGATCTTCAACTGGATGCCGCTGATCTTTACGTTCATGCTGTCGAGCTTCCCGGCCGGTCTCGTGATCTACTGGGCATGGAACAACACGCTCTCGATCATCCAGCAAGGCATCATCATGAAGCGCCAGGGTGTAAAGGTGGAGCTGTGGGACAACCTCGCCGGTATGTTCAAGAAGAAACCAAAACCAGCCGAGTAGCCGCCCGTTTCACGCCCCATCCAGCCCCCGGCACTGTCCGGGGGGCTTTGTTTGTGCCGGTTGACAAGGCCAAGATAAACCTTGATTGCAGACGTGCCGCATAAACAACGAACGGAAAAAGACGTGACTGAACCCGAGGACATGACGAATGGGATAATCGAGAAGGGCAGGATGCTCTTCGCGCAAGGATGGGTTTTCATTCGCGGTGTTCCGTCAATGAGGTTCCTGCCGCCCGAAGGACCGCTCGAAATCGCTTTCGCTGGGCGATCCAATGTCGGCAAGTCGTCACTAATCAATGCGATCTTTGGCCAGAAGCTCGCGCGCACGTCGAATACGCCGGGCCGCACCCAGGAGCTCAACTATTTCATTCCGGATGGCTATTCGGGCGAGGGAGCCGACC